>CAJJUC010000009.1 GCA_905195005.1 uncultured Eubacteriales bacterium
CTTAAACCCATCGTTTAAAACACTGCCGTCACGCAATTCCGTGAAGCTTTCCGCCTTTTTTCCGTTTATGTAAACGCTGAGCGGCCGTGTTTCCGCATTATCATAATCATAGCTGCAAATATTTATCAAAAGGTTTCCGTTATATAAAGCGCTCTGCCAGCAAAGCTTATCGGGGGGCTCATTCGTATCGGAATATTTTATGACCACGCTTCTCTTCCCTGCGGACTCAAGCTCAGTCAAAAGAGCATCCCCAAGCTCCCCTTCCGAAGGACTGCTCATTGTATAATTACTTACGCTTATCGGAATTACAACCGAATTGCCGATAATCTTGTTTATTTTGTCACGGTCATTCAAAACATTTTTTTCATTTCTTTTAAGAGAATCCTCACCGATAACAACAATCCTTCCGCCCCTGTCAACAACTCTGCACAAGCCGTCAATTGTTTCTTCAGGAATGTTTGTTGTGTTCGGCACAATAACAAAATCATAATTATCCAGCGTTTCGGGGCTGCTGTCCGTCACAAATCCAACCTTCATACCGCTGAAAATAAGCTGCTCATATGTCTTATATAAAATATTCATATACGGTTTTGAGTAACTTCTCGTGTGATCCGAATACAAAAGCGCAACCTGTGCCTTTTCATCGCCGAGCGCCTTTATTTCATAAGACATTCTGTTAACATCGTAAATTGTTTTTCCGATCCGCGCAACAACATCGGGTCTGTTCAGGATAAGCGAGCCGTACACATTTTCCTTCGGAAGCTTATTCTGCGCTCTGTCCCACATCCACACTGCTGTTGCTCCCAATCCGTTTACGGCGCCCTGCCAAAGATTTGCATCGGCATTATCGGCATACAACGGGTTTTGACTCATATCATTATCCGCAATAATATGATTCTCACTGTTGATTACCGGGGCGTTTTTAATCGATGTTTGCAGATTGTAGAACATCATTGTTTTAACTATGTCGCGGTTTTCAATTTTGTTACCTGCATCGTTACCGTTTAAATCCGAAAATGAAGCAAATTTCTCGGGGTTTGCACCAAACGTTAAATAATTTCTTTTGTCCTGATCGGACGGAAACATATTTGCACACAGTTTGGTATGAACAAACACATCCGGCGCTTCCTCTTTGATTATATCGGCAAGCCATGCATGAAACTGCGTGAACACGTCGTCGTTAAACTGTCTCCAGTCTTCAAAGAGCATTTGTCCGCCGACAGCTGCATCAGGCAATGTTGACTGCGGCATCTGAACGCTTGCAAAGCCGGTATATGAAGTACTGTAGACATTGTTCAGCGCATCAATGCTGCCATATTTTTCTTTCAAATAATCTTCAAAAAAAGCTTTTGCGGCAGCGCTCTTGTTGCTGTAATAATTCGCTTCATTCGTAAGGCAAATACTGTTTAAGCTTTTATAACCTTTAATTTTTTTAATAAGGTTCCGCACATAATATTCATATGCTTTAAGAATTTTTCCGTCTCCGGGATTTAAAATATCATATCCGAGACTCCACGTTATGCCCGATGTGGGCACTTGCTTTTTATACGAATACAAAATCATATCGTTCAGCTGATGGAGTGATAAATTTACATCAACCCTAACATTTGCTTTTTCAGCTCTTTCCAAGGCTGAAAGTGTAAGCGAAAGGACCTTTTCGTTAAACATAAAGCCGTCTTGAGCTTCCTGCGGTGCTCCGCCCTCGAAATCTCCGTTTTCAAGCAGGTTCACGTCTGTTCCGCTCTCTCTGACATAACAATTATCAATGTTTACCGACCTTGTATCGCCCTCTGCATACACGCAAAATCGCAGCCATGCGCCTTTGTCCGAGGTGTGATAGCAGTCAGCATTCGGGTAAAGCGCCAGATAATTTGTGTTTTTCAGATTTTCGTCTTCTCCGGTTGTGTAAGAGCTTTTGTACTCTTTCCAGCCATATGTTCCGTTTATCTGTACCCTTGAAATATCCTTTGTCGGTCCGAAGCCGAACCAGCACCCCTCAGCCTTGTCCGCTTTTGCTTTTAAGCCGAATTCATACCTCGTGTTCGGCTTAACATAAACATCCTGGTAAATGCAAATATAATTATTTTGCACATATTTACCGCTTTTTGTTATTTTAAGGGAAGCGGTACCGCCATAAAAAACGGCATTGTCAATTTCCGCCGCGCCCTCCGTGTCAAACATTTTTCTGTACATCCAGCCCTTCACGGGTGACGCTTCAACAAGAAGCTGATTCAAGTTGGTTTCTATCTGCGCAAAATTTGCTCCAAAATTTGGAATATCGGCAATTTCATCTCTGACATGATCCCAGTGACCGTATCCGTAAAGAAAAACAGGGCGTTTTTCCGTTTTGCCGCCGCAAACGGCGTCTGCCGCAAAATTCTGCCCGGACAGCGAAACGTCACCCGTTTTATATTTCGGAACATCGAACGGAGCCTTGGTTTTATTTCTGTAATCCGATATGTTTTTCATGCATAGGTTATACAGCTTGTCAAGCTCAGCGTCATAATAGGCAAGATTTTCAGCGCTGCCGAGCCCGGCTTCCTCTTTCATATAACCGAGAAACCGTTCGATTACGTTCCTGTACATAGTTTCATAATCGGTTGATATGCCGTTTCGGTCGCAGCTCGCAAGACTTTCATTTAAGGCGGAAAGCTGCTGCAATTGTTTCTCAATCAGTGCGTCTGCATTTGAAATGCCGTCCTGAGCGGTGCATATATCAGCCGCGCCGAAAAGTATTGATATAATCAGAATAAAATGTATAACCCGTTTCAAGCAACCGCCTCCCATTTATTTGTTCAGAGTTTTCGACGGAATCTGTATCAGCATACTGTCCGGGCTGTCCCACAGGAAAGCTTTAACGGTGTAATCGCCTTCACTGACATCGGCAACCGTCAGCTCTGCGCTCAGTTCACGGGAGCTTCGCGGTTTAACCGTAACCGAAACAGCCTTTGAAGCTGTCATTAATTTATCATCATAAAGAGCCAGAATCAGCATGGATGACAATTCCCTGCTGTCATTATTTTTGACGGTAACCTTTGCTGTGATGTTTCCCGATAAAACCGATGTAATTTCTCTGCCGTTTTCATAAAATCTAAAGTTTGTTATTTTCAGCAAATCCTCCTTGGGCATTGCCGTCACCTCAACCCCATCGGATTCAAGACCTGCCGCATTAACCTCTTTAATTACAAATGTGTGCTTAACGCCGTTTGCCAGATTTTCAAGCTTTATGCATTCGCCCTGTCTAACAATTCCCATAAGCTCCAAGCTGCTCTTGCCGTTCTTTTTATAAACTCTGACAGACTCGGTAAACGGCTTTTCGGACCATGAAATATCAACGGTTGAGTCCGATGCCGAAGCCTTGCAGTCCGCGACGTCCTGCGGCGGATACTCATCGGAAATCTCTTCAAAACCGCCGTTTAAAATAAGATTGCCTCCGATTTCGTTTCCATCATTATCAAGCTCATAAACGGTTATATCATCTATCCAAAAATCCTTAACTGCTTTCGGAATTACAAAGAATATTGCAAAGCCTCCGCTGAGCGCCGATGTTGCGGTTATATCCTTTGTAACCTTTGTCCATTCGGGATAGTCGTTTCCCCATGTGAGCTGGATTCTGTTTTCCCACAGGGAATCGTTTCTGAAATACAATTTATCCGATGTTGTTTTCCGCCCTTTCTTATACATTGTTACCCTGTATTTCTTACCCGAAACCAAAGCCGAGCTGCCTTTTCCGACAATCTTTATTCCGAGATTGTCATCCGAGGAAATATGGTTTGACGTTATATGCATCGAATAATTTCCGCTGTATTTTTCAGCGCCGTCTGCCGATATACTGATGGGAACATGCCCGTACGCAGAGCTGTAATAATTGACAGACCAATTTACAAACGGCGATTTTCTCAGCGCCGCGTCAGCCTTTCCGTCCAGTGGCAGACTTATCGGACTGTGGTTTGAAAACTCAAATTCAAGTCTGTATTTTCTTATTTCTCCCGTCTTAACATCCGTAAACGTTTTGCTGCACACCTCATCGGAAGATGTGCCGAAATCATCTGCAATCAAGGTGTTTTCCGCGTTATCGTACAGGGAAACCTTTGTCAGCGTGTCCGCGGCGGGGTTTCTCCACGAAACGCAGATTGCACCGCCGTCACCCGACACAATCACATTTGACGGAATAAATTCCGAATCCGATTCTTCCTCTCCGCCGCCGGGTTCTTCTCCGCCTGTTTTCATCGGAATGACTGAAATACCCATACCTGTGCCTTCAATATTAAATCTGTTTACGGGTTTTACCTCATAAAAATACTCCCTGCCGTTTTCAAGCCCCGGCATAACAAACGAGCTGCCGGTTCCGTCGGCAACAGCTCTAAGTGTAAGAGCATCGCCGTTTTTTTCATAAATGTTTATTTTGTCAATTGTTTCGTTTGTGTGCCACGACAGCTCGGCACATTCGTTTTTGCCCTCCGCCGTCACATATTCAAATTCACCGGGAGCGGTTCTGAGGCTTTCAAAATCTCCGTTAAGCATAAGATTATCACCGATTTCGTTCCCCGCGGCATCAAGCTCGTAAATTGTTATATCGTCAAGCCAGAAATCCTGTATAACTCCGGGATTCACCACAAAAACCGCGAAACCGTTGCTCAGCGTCTTAGACGGCGAAAGCACCTGTGAAACCTTTGTCCACTCTGTATAATCGTTTCCCCATGTCAGCTGAATCCTTTTGTTCCATTCCGCATCATACTGAAAATAAATTGTGTCATTTTCGGCCTTCCTCGATTTTTTGTACATTGTGATACGGTATTTTTTTGACGTGTCCCAGTTTTCTTTTCCGGCGCCGATAATTTTCATCCATTCATTCGGCGTATTTTGGGAAGATTTGTTTGACACTATATGCATTGAATAATTTCCGCTGTGAGCCTGCGAGCTGTCGGCAAAAATCTTCGTCGGAATATATCTGTACGATGAATCGTAATATGCAAGCGACCAGTTCTCAAACGGAGTATCGTTTAAATTCGCGTCATCCGATGCTTTTGCCCTTATTTCGGCAGCAACCGATGTTTTCTCATGATCCGAAAATTCAAACTCAAGCCTGCACTTCTTTATTTCGCTTGCACTTAAGCCGGAGAAGATTTTTCTGCAAGCCTCTCCCCTTAATGTGGTGAAGCTGCTGTCAATCAGCTTATTTGTCCGCGAATCATACAAAGATACGCCGGTTATTGTGTTGGCTTCGGGATTGCGCCACGATATGCAGCCCGAGGTTTTTCCTTCGGATATAATAACATCGGTAGGTTCATATTCAGCGGAATCCTCCGCAAGTGCAAATCGAGGCGGCGCAAGCAGCAGCATGAATGAAGCGATAATCATGCATGTCAACAGCCTGTTTAATATGTTTTTATCATGGTACATAGCTTTTTATAGCTCCTCCTGCAATTTTGGGCTGCAATTTTTTAAGCCGTTAACTTATTTTGTAATTATAATATCCGATACAGCTTATTTACTTAATTCGTGTGCCGGAGCACACGGAGAAAGCTTTGCCGGAGCATTTTCCCAAAGGAACGCTTTCACGCTGTACGAATTTTCTCCGGATTCCGGAACATTTAAGGTTACAAACATCTCCCGGTATCCGCTTCCGTCCACCGGCTGAACATCCCTTGCAATTTGTTTAAGCGCACCGTTTTCATAAAGCGCAAACATCAGCGCAGCCGATTTCTTGTCCTCTGCGGAATTTCTTGCGGTTATTTTAACCGTTATATTCCCCGGAGTAAGCTTATAAATTCTTTTGTCACCGATGTAATATGCAAACGGCGTCGGTTCAACCGTTACTTCCGTTCCCTCGGATTCCATTTTATACTGATTTACTGTTTTGAACACAAAGGTGTACTTCTTTCCGTTCTTAAGCTCCGGCAATACCACGGTTGTACGCTCATCGCGAATGATTGCTCTGAGGCTGAGACTTCCGTCGCTGTTCTTCTCATAAATGTTTATATGATCCGCCGCAGGTTTGTCATACGACGCTGTGCAGCCTCCGTTTTCGGGCTTTACCGAAAGATTTTCAAGGTTATTCGGCGCCGCTGACTTAAGTCTGTCAAATGAACCGCTCGGAATAAGGTTGCCCCCCGTTATATTTCCGCTTTCATCCTTTTTATATATTTCAAGATCATCTATCCAGAAATCGCCCATCACGCCCTTGCCTATTTCAAAGAATATGCCTCCGGCATATGCCTTAGTTACTTCCGCGTCATAAGAAACGCTGTTGTTTTCCCCCGCATCGCCGGCATATGAAATTGTTTTATGGCAATTGCCGTCCCCCTCGGAGCCGAGCATGAGCTTTATCGCGCCCTCGGTTTTGATATCGCTCCATCTTTTCCTGTATTTAACTGTGTATTTCCCGGCTTCAAGCTTAACCGAAGATCTTATTTTTACAACCGCGCTTGCATCACTGTTGTTTGAGGATATATGAAGAGAATGTCCGTTTCCGTTATCAAAGCTTTTGTCGGCGGTCACCTCAAAGGGAATTGCTCTGTCACCGCTTGCACTGTATTCAAGCGCCCAGCCGTCAAACGGAGCATCCGTCTTATGCGCGGAATTTGAATCCTGCCAGTTATATGCATATCCCTCTAAAAGAATGCTTACAGCTTCGTGATCGGAAAATTCAAACACAAGCCTGCAATATTTCTTTCCCCAATCCGCAACCGTTATTTTCTGCGAGCACACAGCACCCCCGGCAGTGCTGAAGCTGTCGGAAATCAGTTCGCCGGTATTATTCTCATAAAGTGAAACCTTTGTAATTGTGTCGGCAACGGGATTTTTCCATGACATGCAAACTGTTGTGCTGCCGCCCGCCACGATAACATTCTTCGGTTCATATAACGAATTTTCCGCTCCGAATGAAAGCGTTGCCATAGCGGCTGCAATCATAAGCGAAGCCGCCAGAAAACAAATTACCGTTTTGTTTAACAAACTTTTTTTAATCATTATCCTTACTCCTTACATAATTAAATTTTATTTTATCAGGAATATGTGCGACAAAACCCCGTATGACATACGCATCACGGCATAATCGTCCTTTGATATATCCTCCGCGCTTCCCCTTTGAACAGTGCCGTCGTTCTCTTTATAAATGTAAATATACGGTTTTGAGGCAAACTTGAACACCTTTTTTGACGGAAGCGAAAGCCTGACAAGCTTTCTTGCAAGGTCAGTATCTTCAACAATGCCCTTTAAAACAACCTGCCTTGAATCAAGCACGGACGAATCGGCATATTTCCGTTCCGCTCCGGGTGAAAACAGAAGCTCGCACTTATCGGCATAACCGTTATGGTCTATATGCACTTTTACAATGTCGCCGCGCTTCAGACCGCTGAACAGATTATCCTTTGCAATCACTCTGTAATTATCGAAATCATCAACACAGCCGTACAGCGCCGTACATTCATTCCCGTCACTGTCATACATACCCTTGATTTTGTCAATCATTAATATCTGCCCGTACTTATCATACTCGTTGTTGACAGTGTTTTCGTTATCTCTTACCACTATCCTGCCGCAGTGATTAAACTCATCAACATCGTATGCAGTATATGTGTAATAAAACGATCCCTTCAGGTATGAAAGCGACGTCACGTAATAATCGTCCTCGTCATAGGTGTGATTTTCAGGTATAACCCAAACTGTCGGAGAGTCAAGATATACGCTTGTCGAAAATGAATTTAAGCTTGATAAATATTCACTCCGTGTTTCCGCTGTTTTTGTGAATACGTTATTGTTATTTTCCCCGGTGTAATCCTCCGCTGTGTAAACCTTCTTTAAAAATCCGCTGTCGTCCGTCCTGTAGCATATAAGCTGCGGAGCAAAGGAATTTCCCGGACTCAATGCATTTACAAAAGCTTCGTCCGTTACGGAGCTTCCGTTTAAAGCAACCCTGTCGCTTATCGGAATGACTTCCCATACTCCCCTGCTGTTTAAAAGCTTAATCTGGCACTCATCACCAAGCTTCTTTTTGACCGACAGCTTTATCGCATATCCGTAAGAATAATCGGACGCGCTCGATTTTACCGCCGCAATGAAGCCTCTGTCATCAATATAAAATTCACCCTCAAGCGAAGCGGTTATCCCGCATGCCAGTGCGTCTTTATTATTAAGCGCTGCATTGTATGCGTCGCTCAGTTTGTATGATTCGTCACCGACAAAAACCTTTTCATCGGAAATTCCCGACACCTTTCCCGAAATAACCTTTGATGACGCATATATCATAATCAATTTCTTTCCGTCGCCCCTGCTTTGAGCAATTCGCAGCACGCTGTCGGGAGAAATTTGCTCAATTTCAGCCTTTTTTCCGTTCAAATATGTTTTCACAAGGGTGTCATCATCATCCAGGCTGACGAATTTTTCTGCGTCCTTATAGCTAAAGCGGTTATATATTTTACCCGAAACACTGTCATAGTTATTTAAAACAAACATTTCACAGTCCGTTATAAATGCATAATCATACTTTGAATCGGAATCCGTGTCAACCAGTCTGATTTCTCCGTCCTTCGGTTTAAAAATGTCTGTATCATAATTCCAAAGCACTTTTCCGTTATAAAACACCCTGAATCCCGGCGCGGGCTCTGCCTTTCTTTGTTTCATCGCGTCACTATCGTAATATGTAATGCTGTAATTATCCGCAACATCAGCAATGTTCTCCGAGCTGATTTTTACTGCTGACTCCTTATTTGAAACGGACAGATACAGAACTTTGTTTCCGCTGCTTTTTTCGGCATAGTAGCCCTCAACCGTGCTTCCTATGAAATCGGAATAATCTCTTTCTGTTTTATAAACCTCTCCGTCTATCGAGATTTCATTTTTTTCCAATCCGCTTTTCCCGTTTAATGATGTTATGAAGTTTGCGTCCACTTTCCCTTTAAGCTCATATATACCTCTGTATCGCGACAAAAGCGTTTCTCCGCTTTTTGAGATTGCTTCGCTCTGACCGTCGGTATATCTTTCAACGCTGTTATAATCTGCCGTTGCAGTGTTATACAAAAGCTCTGTCAGTGATGCTCCGCTGATTATGCCGCCGTTTTTGACCTGCACATTCTTCAGTATACCGATGCGGCGCGCCGTTTTGTTATAGCCGCTCGGATAGCCACCGTCAATCACCGCGATATTTTTATACCCTAAGACGCAGACAGCCATTTTCACCGCCTCATTACAGAGACACGGTTTGTCAGCCGCGGCAGCCGATGAATTATCAATAATTCCGAAGCTTTGGGCTGCTTCGAAAAGTTCATCATCATCCATTTCTTCGCAGTTATCGTAAATCATCGAAAGAAAAGCCTTTATAACATCGCCTCTGAGCGGTTCAGCCTCAAAATCAAACGACTCGTCAAGCAGCGACAGGGCAATCAATGTATCTGCATTTGAAATATTAAGCTTTTCCTCTTCCTTGCATAAAGCATGGCTTTGCAATCCCAAAACCATTATAAAAGCCATCGCATAAGCCGTCACACGCTTCATGTTACTCCTCCGTTTCGAAAAAGGCTTTATAAATTATTTTTGCAGCCTCGGCTCTTGTGCAATTATTAAACGGTCTGAAAGTGTTATCATCGTATCCGTTAACAATCCCTGTCCTGTACAGCAATTCAGTGCCTTTCTTTGCATAATCGGAAATATCGCCATCGTCATTGAACACGCTGTACTCCCGTTTGAAGATATACACTTTTTTTGTTTTTTCAAAGGCTCTTTTAAGCATAACGGCAGCATCCTGCCTTGTTACATACGCGCCGGCTCCGAACACTGTTTCAGACATTCCGTTAGTTATCTTATTCGAAACACCGGCACAAACATAAGGATAATACCATGCCTCGGGCGGAACATCGCCGAAGGTTACAGCGTTTGCTCCGCTCATGTCTATCTTCACCGCAAGCACTATCATCTTCAAAAATTCTTCGCGCGTTACCGGATTGCCCGGGTAAAACTGCCCTGCCCCGTTGCCGGAAATTATTTTTTTATCAGTCAGCACTGTTATCGCTTCATTCGCCCACATAAAATCATCAATATCGTTATAATAGGCTTTTTCTTTATTTTCGCGAGAAACATAATTATCCATATTCGTCGGATAAGTCACCTTCGAAGAGCCTCCGCCCCCTCCGCCCGACGGTTTGGATTCTCCCGATGTTTTCGAGCCGGCAAGGTCGCTGAAGAGCTTCGCGAAATCCGCCCTTGTATACACCTTTTCGGAGGAGAGCTTTTTAAGAATTTTTTCGCATATGTCAAAACGTCTGCTCTCCGATGCCCTCTCATATGAGGAATAATCGGAGGAAGAAATGCCTAAAGCAGAATGTCTGTCCGTAATTATTTTACCTGCATTGCTTATATTTCCGCCGCTGATTTTATAAAGTGCGTCCGCAAATTCGTATATCTCCGTGACCTCTCTCAGGGTTTTGGGTCTGTCGGCATTAAACGCCCCGACCGTAAATTTTTTTGCATCCTCAGAAAGCCCGTCATAGCCCAATTCTGTATGATTGAGCGCTTCATCAATTTTTGTTCCGCTTTTCAAAAGGCAAAACGACATTTCGCCGTGCAGAGCGTTTGCCAGATTTTCTTCCGTTAAATTTCCGACCGCTTCGCCATTCAGAAAGCTGCTTCCCCATTCACGGTTTTCGGACGCTTTAAAGCTTTTATACCACAGTGAATCAAATCCAAGCTGATATAACACCTTTTGATTATTTTCATCATTCAGAATTAAAATCAGACTTTCGGGAGAATCCGCGCCCTTAATGCTTTCGAGAACCGCGCTTCTTGCGATCTTTCCGTAATATGAAAATTTCACAATCTGTATCGGTTCGTTTCCGATATGGACGTAAGCGTCATAATCCTTTACCGGAGCGTCCGAAGCGTCGGGCAAGCGAAAAACAAAGCGAAACGTTCCGTCATTTTCAAGCGGCGCTTCATCATACAAAACAATTTTGCTTGTATCCGAAACAGAATATCCGGACTCTGTTATAATGATATTGGCTCTCTCCGCTTGATGCCCCGCTGCTTTTCCGCCCAGCTCCGCATACTGTTTATTGAAAGCGACATTACTGTCAACAGTCATACCGGCATTGCATACAAGCGCAACTGAGCAGCACATCACTCCCAAAGCGGCGGCAGCGAGAGCTTTTTTCCCTTTTCTCAGCATACTGTTTATTTTCTGCAATTTTAAACCACCATACCGTTCTCTATAAGTATATCCTGAATTTCCTTCACATTTACATCACGGGCTTTGATTCTCTGCTTAGCGGCAATAGCTGCCGCCGCACCTGCAGCCTCGCCGATTCCGGCGCATATCGGCATTGCTCTGTAATTTGAATGTGCCATATGCGTTCCCGAAATATTTCTTCCGGCAAGCAAAAGATTGTCGATTCCCTTCGGCACAAGGCAGCCGTACGGAATTGTATATCCTTTTGTCTGTTTGAACTTTTTCTGAACTCCCGTTTTATCAAGACCGCTGCCCTCGATATTATGAACGTCAAAGTTAAACAATGCATCGCGAACCACCCAGTCGTCAAACTGCCTTGCCGCTAAAACATCGTCCTCTGTTATCGTATACATTCCCTTGAAGTGACGGGTTTCACGGATTCCTATAAGCGACGCCGAGCTTATGACAAAGCATTTTTCATAGCCGGGAACATACTCTCTGAGGAATTTAACAATGCTGTCAATCTGACTTCTGCATTCTATCAATGCTTTTGTTAAATCTGCCCCTTTTGTTCCGTCCACATTGATGCTGTTTGTCATATTGCATGCCACCACGCCTGGTAATGTTGTGTGATATGTAAGCACATGTCCGGCAGGATGCTTCAGATGTTTTTTTGCAAGCTCCTGAAGCTCGCCTTTCTCGGTAACATAAGTGCTCTCGAAGCTTCCGAGATACACTGCCCTGTCGGTATCAACGCCGCCGACCTTGAACATCAGCGTTGCGGGCTGCATTTTGCCGTCGCTTTCCCTGCCCGTAAAATACTCCGCACCGCTCTTTGCCGCTATATCGCCGTCGCCGCTCGCGTCAATAATGCATTTTGCCATAATTGCTTCTCTGCCGCTTTTGCTTTCAATTATCACGCCCTTTAACTCATTGCCCTCTTTTATCACATCGCAGGCAAGCGTATAGAACAGAATTTTGCAATTAACCTCCTCAAGCATTTGAAGATACAGTGTTTTCAGCTTTTCAGCATCAATATAAATGGTAATTTTTCCTTTATGCTCCCCCTCATTCATCTGTGCGGTTCTTCTCATAATTTCAGAATAAACCGAGCAGTTGACATTGCCGACCCAATGGCTCATAAGACCGCTTGTTGACATGCCGCCTATATCCCCGAGCTGTTCAATGAGGATAACGCTTGCTCCCCTTTTTGCAGCCGAATAAGCTGCCGCAAATCCGGCAGGACCCGAGCCTATCACGCAAACATCGGTTTCATAGCTTACGGGAATCTCCTTTTGCGGTTCAATATATTTTTTCATTGCGGTTTCCTCTCTGTTATGCCTTAAGTGAAAGCGATGGCATTTCACTTAAATATCTTCTTATAATCTCCTGATTCAGTCCGTTGTTTTCAATTATTTCCCTGTAAAACAACGCGCTCGGCTTAAGCTTTCTTTCAAATGTTTTTCTGTCAACAGATGTTAAACCGAATTTCGGTTTATATGACCCCCATTCATAGTTATCCATCAGCGACCAGTACAGATACCCCCGAACATCAATGCCGCATTTTATCGCATCGCTGAGCGCCGAAAGGTACAATGCAAGGTACACAATCCGAAAGCGGTCATCATTGCATGAGCATCCGTTTTCAGTAATATAAACGGGTAAATCATTCAGCCTTGTTAAAATTGAAAGCATTCCCTCGGGATACATTTCTTCAAGATAGAACGGCATGTCAATCATTTTTAAAACCTTGTGAGCGTACCGCTCCCCGCTGCCGGAGGCTTTCCTGGAATCAATCATATCCCTGACATAGCAATTAACCGACCAGTAATCACATGTTCCCTTTACATCTCTGCAAAAGCGGGCGGCTCTTCTAGGATAGACTATTTCCCCCGTTCTTATGGCATGGAAGAAAAATTCGTTATCCTGCCAGTCCCGGTAATCCGTCATTATCCTATCAAATTTGTCGAAAGCCCGGTAAGGCATATAATATACCAAAGCATGGGCTGAACTTACGGGAGAATCCGTGTGTTCCTTTATTATGTGATACCCCTCTGCATGGTATATAATACTGTTTAATTTGTGCAGAATTTTTTCTTCCGTATTCCCTAAATTAAACTCGTTAATAACATTCCAAAAATCAACATACCGGAAAATTCTCGGAACAAGCTTTTTTACATAGCGCTGAAAATATTTCAGATTTTCGGCTTTTCTGAAGCCTCCGAGCCTTTCAAACCACAGCGGAACGGTGAAATGCACCAGGGTTACAAAAGTTTTGATACCTTTTTCCTTCAGCGCTGCAAGCTCATCGGCATAGTGGCTGATTGCTTCCTCATTAAAATTGCCCTCGGACGGTTCAATTCTTGACCATTCCACAGAAAATCTGAATGCCTGATGCCCAAGCTTTTTTAAAAGCCCGGCATCCTCTCTGTACATATTATAATGGTTGCATGCCATTCCCGATTTTTCCTCATATTTATCGGTATTGTTTTCATCCCACCAATACTGGGAATGAATATTGTTGCCTTCCACCTGATGCCCCGCAACGCCGCTGCCCCACAGAAAGCCTTTCGGGAATTTAAATTCCGGCAATGAGAAAATATCATACATGTGTCTTACCCCTTTCTGAATTCAGTGTACCATCCGTTAATTTCATCGGTCATTACATCAAGTTTTTTATCCTTGCATTTATCCAAAAATTCATCATATTTCGACAGCGGATTTGTGCCTGCGGCAAAATTGATATAGTTTTCGGCAGCAAAAGCCGAGAACACCTGACATTCGCTTGTATATACCGGCAGATACGGAACAAGTCCGATGTAATCCGTCACAATATCTTCCTCGGGCATTTCCTGATTCAGCTCTTTCCAATATTTGAATACAACCTCATCCTGCCTTCTTCTTGCGCGGAGATATTTTGCATAATCTTCTTTTAATATGCCCGTACGGTATTTTGCCGCTTCATTTCTTTCATCCGTAAACTTAGGCTGGATCGGGTAATATTCTCCGTCCTTGACCTCATGATGCACGCCCTCAACGCCGACAAACATATCCTTAAATACTTCTTTGTCAAGCTTTTTGTCAATCCAGTCAATTACCTCTTTCTTATGCTTCGACGCCTTAGGCACAAATGAAAGCATTTCAAGGTTATGCTGCTTGTCAACGCCCTTATATCCGTTCGGACCGGTTAAAACCGGCATATAGTCCGCGGTTGCCTCAGGAAACGATTCCTTCAAAGCCGACAAAACCGAGCCTGTATCCCACCAGCTGAAATATGCCACTCCTGCCTGTCCCGTGGCGAACTTTTCCTGTATTGTATTATACTTATTCGTCGGGAATTCGGGATCCAAAAGTCCCTTGGTATAAAGCATATTGATATATGACAGATATTCCTTCATTCGCGGATCCTGCGCACGGTTGACAAGCCTTCCGTCCACATCGTTCCACTCGCAGGCAAGCCCGAACGCTCCGACAAGGTTGTTAATAACTGCTGTTGAATCAATTGTAAGCGGAATCACTCCGGTTGCACCTGAAGAAAGATTGCTTTGCTTAAACGCCTCCAGAACCTTGGTGAATTCATCAATCGTTTGAGGCATCTCAAGTCCCAGCTTTTCAAGCCAGTCGGTTCTTATGAACATACCGCCGCGCAAGTCCGGATTTGAAGCGGTGGGCACGGCATAGGATTTTCCGTCAACCTTTATGCTGTCAAACTCATGGTCGTTCATAACGTCCTTCAAATTATTTGTTTTTTTTATGTATTCGTCAAGCGGTTCAATTGCGCCCTTTTCAACATAATTAAAGAAAAGCGATTTCATCGTTGCGGAGCACGGAACCGTTATCAGGTCATATTCCTCCTGCGATGAGATAAGCAGATTGAGCTTATCCTCGGGCTTTGAGCTCGGCAAAGTTTCGTATACCACACTGTAACCCGTTTTCTCTTCAAGCATTTTTCCTATCGGATATTTTGAATAGTCCATATCCGACCATTGCACAAGCACCCTTAACACAGGCTTGCCGTCCCGGTTTGACGCGGTTTTCTCTCCGCAGCCGGCAAGCTGCGAAAGGCACACCAAAATTGCCAGCAGACACACTAATTTCTTTTTCATAATTTTTCCTCCTGTCCAAAAGTCATTTTTAACAAACTGTTTTATTGCTCTCAGCCCTTTACAGAGCCGATAAGAATACCCTTTACAAAATATTTTTGCAGAAACGGGTAGATAATTAAAATCGGAACGGCAGAAGCTATTGTTGTTGCTGCGCGAACGCCCTCGCTTATACTGCGCACGGAATTTTCCCCGGTTTTCTCGGTTTCTGCCAATTCAACCAAAATCTCATTTAAGTATAACGGAAGCGGGCGCAGGTTTTCACTCATAATATATATCATGGGATTGTAGTAATCATTCCATAAAGCAACTGCAACAAAAAGCAATATGGTCGCATAGACAGGCTTTGAAAGCGGCGCAATTATTCTGAAAAAAACCGTCAGGTTTCCGGCGCCGTCAATGGTTGCGGATTCCTCAATGCTTGCCGGAAGATTTTCATAATAATTCTTTATTATGAGCATATTGTACACGGATAATGCATTCGGCAGAATCAACGCCCAAATCGTATTATTCAGGTTCAGCTTCTTAATCACAAGATATGTCGGAATCAGGCCGCCGTTAAAAAGCATTGTGAAAACAAGCAGCATAAGAATTATTTTCATGCCTTTTAAGTGCTTTTTCGAAAGCGGATACGCAACAAGCGCAGTAATAAAAAAGCTTATTAAAGAGCCGAGAACGGTAATTATCACGGACATTTTGAATGAATTAATAAATTTAGCGCCCGTCAGCACGGTCTTTATTGTTTTCAGCTGAAATCCGATCGGCAAAAGCGTCACCTTGCCTGAAATCACAGCCCAATCAGCGCTGAACGCTTTGCACACGACATTCCAGAAAGGAATGAACGTTGCCAATGCAAATGTTAAAAGGATAATCATCGAAAAAACCGTAAGCCCTATGCCGTCATTTGAAATGCGTGACTTTAAATAATTTGTTTTTTTCATATTTTGTCCCTACCATATACTTTTTTCGGTAATTCTTTTGCTTAAGGAATTGCCGATTATAACAAGAATGAATCCGACCGCAGAGTTAAATAATCCAACCGCTGTGGTGTAACTGTACATCAGCTTGCCGAGTCCCATTCTGTAAACAAAAGTTCCGATTACATCACCCGTTTCATATACCGTAGGATTATACATTGTCAGAACCTGCTCCGTTCCCACTTCAAGAATACTTCCTATCCTCAAAACAAACATAAGGATAACGGTTGAAGCAATTCCCGGAAGCGTGACATGAATAATCCTGTTCAGTCTGCCTGCGCCGTCAATTTTCGCAGCCTCATAAAGCTCCTGATCCACTCCTGCGATGGCGGCTATATAAATGATTGCGCTCCAGCCCGTTTCTTTCCATCCGGAGGAGAAAACCAAAACGGACCTGAACCATCTGTTCGACATCATAAATGAAATTTTCTCAAACCCCAATGCACTTATCAGCTGATTTATGTAACCGGCGCTCGAAAACATGTTTGTCATTATTCCCGCAACAACAATCCACGAAAGAAAGTGCGGCAGATATATAACCGTCTGAACGGTTTTCTGAAAAGCCGCGTTCTTTACTTCATTCAATAAAACCGCAACAATCACAGGAAGCGGAAACAAAATTGCTATCTTATACAGGCTTATGAGCACGGTATTTCTGAATACACTGTAAAACTCCGGGTCTAAAAACAGCTTTTTAAAATTCTCCAAGCCTACCCATTCACTTTTTAATATACCGTCAAATATATTAAAATCCTGAAATGCTATGACAATTCCATACATCGGCAGATACTTAAAAACAATTATATAAATAAGTCCGAAAATCGCGATTATATATAAATCGAGATTTTTCCGCATCTTCATTCCGCTTCTTTTTAATTGTTTTTCCTTTTTCCCCGTAAATACATCAGCCACAAAATCGTATCCCCTCATAATGATTTTTCTTATTTCATTATCAGTATATATATAATTGCCGCCTCCGTCAATTGACAATCCTCAGAAAAAAAGCTGATAATATTCAGCGCCGCGGATTTTCGCATATCAGCAGACAAAAAAACAGACCGCCATTTTTAATGTCGGTTACAGCAAAGTCAGCGGTCTGAAGCCTCGGAGGTTTTTTCCGTAAGACAATCCCGAGGTTTTAATTTTCTGTTGATAATGCGCCGCACCAATTTCATTTATTTTACCTCAACTGTTAACAAAGAGCTCATAAATATAGCGTAGCAGTCGTAAAACCACTACGCTATCCGAGGGGTTGCATAAAACGAAAATTTACATTTTGATCACATTTTACAGAGCTTAATACTTCAAATCTGTACACCATTTTGACCGATGCCAATGATTTCCGTTATACTGCCTGAAGCCGAGAGCGAATTTCACATTGTCAGTTCTGCGCAGCAGCTTCAGCACAATTTCATTTTCACCCTCTTTTAAGTCAATAAAACAAAAGTTGTTGTATGGAGTATACATTCGAATTTCATCCTTTGACATTATTTCCGTTTTATTGACCCACAGTTTAAACCCGTCAGTATTACCGATTATTCCCCATATACGCTGATCCTTCGGCGAAGTTACTGTCGTTTTGAGATAAATACACATTTGCCCCTGCATTGTTATGACATCTTCTACCGGAATTAAATCCTCATAAGCAAAAATTTCTCCGATGAAATCATTTTCGTGTATTTGAAGCGTTGTTTCATCAATATATTTCTTATCCAAAAATACCTGACTGTTTACCATACAAACAAGATCGGGAAGAACGCTGCCGCCACCGTGAGGGCTTGGATAACGCGAGTCAATCGGTTGTTCAAGCTGTTCGAAAAACGGACCGTACACTTTCCATTTTACCGGATTAATTTTGGAAAGTTCTTCCTGCATGCCTGCCTCGGTTACAGGTATGCATTTTATGTCCGGTGAAATTTTGTTTGTTTCCGCAGCATCAATGATTTCGATATACGGATTTTCAATCGATACTGCAATTCTGCCGCAGTCCTCGGCAAGCCTTCTGATACTGTCCGACGGTCTTTTTACATTTATTCCGCAAATAAAGTAATCTTTGATAAGTGATGTAATCTCATTGCCGAGACCGCTGTAGCCCTTGATGATACCGACAATGCTTGCCGCGCTTGCGCAGGTGCAATCTGTATCATATCCGCATCTGAGGGCAATATTTATTGTGCTGCGAATATCCCCGTTTCCGTAGAGAAGCGCAATAAGGATAAAGCCGAGGTTCTGCGTAACGTTTGTAAAGTCCGGGTGCGAATATTTGGAGAGAACGGTTCTTCTTGCAGTCAAAAAATCTTCTCCGCTTTTATAAAACTTTATAACATCGGAAAAGCACTTGCAAAGCTTGCTGTCGGCCGGAATGTATCTCATCGCCTTTTCTGCAATCGTCATAATATCATCCTCAAAAAACGCAATGCTTTCCGCAGCAGCTAAAAACTGCTCGGCATAAACTGAGTTTTCCGTATGATCAAGAGTTGCGTCGATATACGCGTACTTGACAGCGAGTTCCGGATGTCCCGGGGATATTACAGCCCATATTTCCGAACGGATCGGACAGCCCATTCCTTCTTTGAAAAATGAATTATTTATAATTCCACTGTAAGGCGGATTGATTCCGCGTTCATAGTTTTTGATGAAATAACCGTATTCCGAAAACGGATACCAGCATTTTTCAATCCACGCATCAGCCAAATCCTTTGATGTAAGACTAACGCCCTTACTCTCCAAAATATCAAGCCAGAGGAGCTGAATGTCAAGATCGTCGTTCGGAAGATTAGGGTCTAAAATCTCTGTAAAATCGTCAATATCTATTACTGCCTTAATGCCCTCCCGAAGCGCTCCGCCGGCTCCTCCGAGGCATTTTCCGTACCAGCAGCCATGTATCTTATCAATCAAATCATTATATTTAATCTTATACATTTTTACTTTTCTTTCCTTTCCGCCTGCAGCCGGAATCAAACAAGCCTGTATGGTTTTCCCGACTCAAGCCTAAGCTCCCGTTCAATTCCATTATACCCAACGCATATGCTTCTGTCAAGGTCGGATGTCAGGCATATATAATCCGCTACGCAGTTTTTCCATTCAATATCTGCCGTAAATCCGCCGCGTGCCCTGAGCCCATGCACATACCCGTTTTTCCATTCTTTCGGAAGCGCCGGCAGAATTCGGATAACATCCTCATGACTTTGAAGCAGCATTTCACAAATACCCGCAAGTATTCCGAAATTTCCGTCAATCTGAAAAGGATTTGCACAAAGAAGATTCGGATATGTTGTATATTTAAAAATTCTGAGTATTGCATCATATGCTTCTTCGGATTTAAACAGCCTTGAGTAAATGCAGCACATCCACGCCGTATACCAATATCCGTTTCCGCCATCGTACTCTCTCCGGTGTGAAATAGTCTTTAACGCAGCCTCGCGAAGCTGTTCCGTTTTAAATGTTGTACCCGGATAAAGCCCGAAGAGCGGCGAAAGATGCCGATGCCCGGGCTCGGCCTCGGTTCTGTCCCAATCCCATTCAAGGATACCTCCGTACGAGTTTGTGCGCTCCGGTCTTAATTTTTCCGCAAGCTTGCGGGCGGCGTTTTTGTCGGATTCATCATTTAAAATATCCGCTGCCTTAAATACTGCAGCAGTCAGCTCTTTGATAATCTGATTGTCTATCGCGGAGCTTATGCACAGCCCCGCAGTACCGTTTTCACATTCAAATGTATTTTCGGGGGAAATTGTCGGACCTGTCACAAAAAAACCGTCTTTGTCAGGTGTCATATATTCCTCAAAAAATTGCATCGCTTCACGCATTACTGGAAACGCACGATCCCTGAGAAATTCTTTATCCCCGCAAAACAGGTAATGCTCCCACATATGGAGAGAAAGCCATGCCCCGCCCATCGGCCATATTGTTGACGGAAAATAGCTGCCCTCGGGAGCGGTATCGCCATAAAGATTTGTGCAATGATGCGCAACAAATCCATTGCAACCATACAGTTTTTTTGCCGTTATGCGTCCGTTTTTGACTATCCTGTCCATCAGATCAAACAGCGGAAGATGGCACTCCGAGAGATTTGCAGCCTCACACGGCCAATAGTTCATTTCCAGATTGATGTTAATTGTATAGTTACATTCCCACGGCGGGCAAAAACTGCTGTTCCAAATTCCCTGAAGGTTCATCGGCTGACTGCCGGGGCGCGATGCGCTTATCATAAGATACCTTGAATAATCAAAATACTTTTCAATTAATTCATCTGCATTTTGGCGGTAATCCTCAACGAGCTTATCTGTTCCAATGTTGTTTTTCTTCTCGGTAAGCCTGAATTCCACTCTTGAAAACAAACCTCTGTAATCCGCGATATGCCGCTCTCTGAGTTCATTATAACAAAAACGTGTATTCAGAGCTTTAATTGCCGCTTCATACGGTTTTTTTTCATAAAAATCCGTTGCTGCACTAATATAAATCCTGATATCAGACGCACCTGTAAAATGCAGAAAATCCCCCTCAATCGCTGTATTTCCGTTGCACTCGCCTTTAATAGCACAGACGAATGCAGTCCCCCCTCCGCCGCAGTCACCTTCGGCAATAAGCATGTTTTCAATTGTTTTGCATCCGGTTTCAAACGGACGGCGTGTGAAACAGACCTGAATATCCAAAAGCGGCTTATCCGCCGTAATCCCGACAACAATCATGTTGTCGGGATTACTTGCGAAATATTGCTTTTTTACACTAAGATTTCCAATGCGGAATTCAGCGTCAGCAACTGCTGTTTCAAGATCAAGACTTCTTCGGTAGTTCGAAATATCTCCGCTGTTCAGGCAGTCAACTCTGAGCGCTCCGAGAGGCTGATACGGTCCGAAATATTTCGGCACTGACGTCATTGTGCGAAATGCAAGCTGCTCTGCCTCAATATTTTTATTCTCCAACAGCAAGCGGCGGATTTCGCCTATGCTGTCCTTAGTATCCGGGTTATGCCGATCAGTGTGCTTGCCGTACCACAAACTATCCTCATTGAGATTCAGAAGGTCTGTTTTGGCTCCGCCATGCACCATTGCTCCGAGTCTTCCGTTGCCGATCGGCAAAGCGCTGTTTATATCAGCTGCCTCACTTGTATAAAAAAGTATATTGTCCATATTCTGACGGTTTACTCCTTTTCGTATCTCTCATATGCTGCTTTGTAGCATTTCAAAACCTTGTCAATTCCCATTTTTTCAATGTTTGCCGCAAACTTGTCAAAATTGCTGATCGGTTCAACTCCCATGACAAACTTAACAAACATATCTGTGTAATACGTTTTTGCATTACCCATTACATCCGAAATTGTATCCTGTTCGTCAGTCGTAAACGGAAGAGTCGGAAGGAAAAGACTTGCGTCGCAGCTGCTCCACTCGTCCGCCGCCGCACGCTGCTCATCTCTTCCCATGCCAACCTGCATGTAGGCGTCGGAGCTCATAACACGTGCGCCGCTGCTGTAAATCGGCAGGCAATATTTTGCAAGCACGCCAACCGGATCTTTCTTTTCGGGGTTGTTGATAACGCTGTCAAGAAACTTATATTCGCCGTTTTCTTTTGAATATGTCTTGCCTTCGATTCCCCAGTTAAATAAATCCGATCCTTCCTTACTGTAACAGTAATCGATAAGCTCAATGGTTTTATCAATCTTCTTATTTGCCGTTGTAATAGCTGTTCCGGCGCTTCCTGCCATATCGATAAGCTCACGCATTCCTCCGTAATGCTTACCTCCTTCTTCCTTGGAAGGCCACTGAACGCCGATAAGCTTTGCGTCAGTGCCGTCGAGCGCGCTGAGATAATTTCCGAGCTGACTTCCTATGTAGCCCACATATGCGCCCGAGGTGCTGTTGGTGATTCTCGCATCAACGTTTGTTCTTGTCAGCGACGCAAATTCGGGGTCTATAAGTCCTTCCTTGTACCACTTATTCATTTCCGTAAGGAATTCCTTAAATTCAGGCTGAATCGGGCCGTAAACAACCTCACCCTTTTCATTCTTGCAGAAATCAAAGGTCACACCGTAGGTCGACGCCAAATAACTGAAAAATATCTCTTTGTCGGCAGCAAACGGAATCTCATCAGCCTTGCCGTTTCCGTTCGGGTCTCCCGTCTTGAAAGCTTTCAAGACATTGTACCAATCTTCAATAGTTTCCGGAGTCTCAAGGCCGAGCTTGTCGAGCCAGTCTTTTCGGATCGTTGGTCCGAAGAATGCATTCGTATAAGTATTTTCCTTGAATTCGGGGAATGTTGAAACCGAACCGTCATAATTTTTAATAAGCTTTCTGTATGTCTCGTTTTTTTCCAGAAGCTTGGTAAGATTCGGCATCTTATCTTTTGTGATATAATCCTTAAGGTCTATAACAACTCCATCCTTTATCGCCTTTGTCGCTCCGCCTACCCATGCCAGATTATAGCCTATGACATCAGGAAGGTTACCTGACGCGGCAAGAAGATTAAACTGCTCCGGAGCGTCCTGCGTTGTCACATTAATAAAATCAATCTTAACGCCGACCTTTTCCCCTGCCTTTTTAAAGCATTCAAGATCATTATAGCTTGTCAGGTAATTCGGCGCCCAGTTCGGCGTCCACCATTTGATTGTCGTGTCACCGGAAGCGGTCTTTTCGCCTTTGCCGCAGCCGGAGAGTGCAGCGGCGCTCAGCGCCGCTGCTGTTATAAGTGCAGTAAGTTTTTTTATGTTCATAATAATTCTCCCCCGAATTTATTTAGAAAGTGTGATTGCGCCTGTCTTGGGAGCAATGCTGCCCTTTGCAAGAAGGAATGCGCGAACCTTATTTATGCTGTCTGAAACAGTGATTGTCGCAGAGTTTGCGGCGTCTGCGGTGATGCAGCTTTCCATAACGCCGTCTGTGTAACTTGCAATAACAAGCATGCAGCCTGCAGAAGCCGCTGAGCTTGCCTTTGCCGTGAAGGAGGTTCCTGTCATTTTAGCGCCAAGTCTTGTTCCGTCCTCTCCGTAAACTGCAAGCTCTGGTTCAGCCTCAACTGTGAAGGTGTATGTTCTTAAAACGCTTCTGTCACTGTTCGCAACCTGAAGCTTCATTCCGGGCGTAACCTCGAAATCTTCCGCCTCCACTCTTGTCCCGTCTGCCCCGTAGAAACGCATGTCGAAAACACCGGTGTATGCAAGCGCTTCGCTTACAGCGCCGACATTTACGCTGTCCGAGGTTAGCGCTATTTCATTTGTATCATTATCAACCCAGAGCGTGCCTGCGTTTTCCATAGCCGACGATACCGCCACATACTTATCGGGAATCGTTTCGCTGTTTAAATAATTGCGGACGGGATAAATCTTAACATCGTCAACCCAAAGCTTTGTATCGGCATTGTTAAGATTATTAAATTCGATTCTCTCGTAGCTGAGATTAGCGTTTGAGCCTGTTTCCTTGAGAGCGACCTTTTTACCGTTGACATAGACGGTGCAGATTCCGTATCCCCCGGGAGTTGCCTTGAATTTGTAGGAGAAGACAACGTTATACCACTTGTTCGGCTCATATGTAAAATGCTCGGAACCGTCAAGCCGGATTTTCCCGGCGGAGATGTTCGGCTTTATTCCCCACGCTGCGGATGAATCCTTGGTTGCCATGTTGATTTCCGAATTAAGGTCTGACGCTTTGAAAGAAAATTCAAAGTTATAGCCCGTGTAGGCATATTCTTTATAGTTTGGAATATGTCCGCTGCACTGCGAATCAAATGCGAAAGAGGTCTTCCCTTTTCCGCTGAACTGCAAAACATCCGAGCCTTTTTCGTCATCCGATACGACTGAGAAATTGGCGTTTGTTCCGGGACTTGCCGCGCCGAGATTCGTTTTGAAACCGTCGCGCCAGTAAGTTCCGAGCGTCAATCTGTCAAAATTCACATCAATAATTCCGTTATCAAATACAAGTGCATAATCCGTGTAGAAAGTGTTGTCATCGGCAGCTGTTGCCCTAAGCTTCATATCCTCAGAAACATATCCTTCCGTAACCGCTTCCCCGTCAGCGTTAACAACGCCGAGATTTACGCCGTGCCCCGTGAAGCTTGCAATGAAATCGGGAACGGAAGTGTATTTGTAAACAGGGGAAATCTTTGCATTGTCCTCGTCAATCTTGTAAACGCGGCTTGTGATTTCGGGAACGCTGATTGTATAAACGCGCGATATTTTCCTGTTTGCCGATGTTACCGTAAAAGTTCCGCTCTCAATATCGCACACAGACGTTGCACCGGGCGCAAGCGTTACGGCATTTGTAATTTCTTCGGCTGTCATGTCGCCGTTAAGTGAAAGCTTTAATGCGGTTTTATCAAGCGTTACAGCGTCCGTTACCGAGGAAATATACGCCGCATTTCGGGGAGAAGCATCATCGAATCCGTTTGCGCTCTGATAAATCTTGAAATTATCGAAGCAGAGCGAATCAGCGCCTGTTTTAACCGGGGCCGTGAAAATATTGAAATATGCTGCTGCAGGAGTTCCGGAGCTGTTCGTTGCTGTCAACCCTCCGATTGACCATTCAAGTTCGGTAAGTTTTTCACCGTCGACATACAGCGCCGCGGTATCCGTTCCGAATGCAACACCGATATGATACCAGTTGTTCAGCTTAAGCGGAGCATATGCGGTTGCCACCTTTTTTTGCGGCGAACTTGCGGTTTTTGAGCTGTCGCCGAGGGTCATCTTGCCATCCGGTTCAATTGTTAAGAAATTGTGCTGGTAACGGCTTTTTTCAAAACAGGACTGAAGGAAAATTTTCCTGTTTCCGTTGGCTGTTTTATAGTCAAATTCAATGTACATCGGGTTTTGGTACTCATTCTGAAGATTTGACCACATTATGTTAGTGCTTCCGGTGACATTACTGTTTATGTCAATCTGCACATACTTGTCGCCTGCAAGTTCTCCGCTTTCCTCCATAACGGTTGTTTTTCCGCTGTTTCTGTCGGAAAAGGTTATGCTTCCTGAACCGACATTTCCAACCGCGCCTGTTGTTAAATGATTCAGATTAATATTTCTGATATAAGTCTCCCCCGCAGCGAATGAATGAACGCCGGTCATGGTGATTGCTGCCGCTGCCGCAACAGCGGCCGACAAAATCTTTTTCATGCTTTTTTTCATTTTACATCATCCTTTCTTTTATTGACCCAGCGAGAAGCACGCACTTTTTGTTTTTGTTAAATCCGCGCTCCACACATAGCCCTCAATTGAAATTCCTTTTGATATATCCTCAGCCGCAAAGCGTTCCGACACATTAAACGAGTAACCGTATTTCTGAGGGTCGATGCTTTTTATGCGGTAATCCTTAAGCTCATCTCCGTTATATACCGCCATAATCAGCCATACAGGTTCTCTGCTTTTGCCGTTATTGACAAAGCTTGCCGAAACAGTTATTTCATCTCCTTTCTTTATATCAACGCTTTGCAGAATTTTTTTATTGCCGTTATATACCGCCCATTCGGAAACGTCAAAGCCGCCGGGAGCAACGTTGAATTCAACTGTCTGCTCCGTGCCGGACGATTGCCCGAACCGATCGGCAATGTTTCCGGATACAATTATTCTGTTTTTTGATGAAGTAACGGCGTTGCCGCGCAGAACAATTGCCGCGCTTGTAACCGCCCCCTGCTGAATGCAGCTGACATCATATAACGAATATTTTCTGCCGTTAACAAACAAAGTGAAGTTATCCTTGGTTATGTATTTATCTTCAATATAGGTATTGAAATTCAAAATGACTTTGTTTAAATCCGCTGCGGCTGTGTTATCGGATTTTGAAGCGTCCCTGCCGCTGCTGTTTAAAAATTCAATATTCTTAACATACGGATATTCCATCGAAGCGTATATTTCGGCGTTATCCATGTAGAAATTAACATCCTTGCCGGGATTGAAATTTGAAATGTTGAATCTCAGGTTATTAAATGTTCCGTCCGTAGTTAACGAAGCCTTTGTTCCGATAAGCTCTCCGTCAAGATATAATGAGCTTCGTTTTTCAATAAGGCTGAATTCGTACCTCATATGATGCCACTCGCCCGGCTTAATTGTTTTCCCGCCTATACTGCCGTTTTTGATTGAATCCGCAGTGTCGAACTGACCCGATTTTGAATTCAGTATAAACAATTCAATTGTTGTATTATCGGTATCATCAATCATGAAATCGCACTCGGCATTGATTGTCGCCTGTGAAAACAGGCTGCTTGCCGATTGCAGTACAACCGCAGCAGTTGTTTTGCCGTCTGCCGCCGCACCGACATTAACGCAGTAAGAAAGTCCGAAATCTTCTCTGTTCTTTTGATAGGAGGCAGCACAGTTGTTGCCCCAGATCAGCCATTCGCCGCCGCCCTTGTTAAAATCGCATATGCTTATGTCACGTCTGCCGGATTTCCTGACCGTCACCTGAACAGGGGCGCTTTCGGTTTCCGAGCCGTCATTATCAGCTGCTCTTGCATATACGTTATGAGAACCGATTCCAAGATTATCAACCGAAAATGTATACGGCGACGAATCGGAATCGGAGGAGTATTCGGTTCCGTCAATCACAAGAACACACGATACGATTTCTCCGTCCTCATCGGCGGCGTCTGCCTCCGCTTCAAGCGTTTCTCCGTCAGAAAGCTCGGTACTTTTCACGCTGAGCTTTATATCGGGAGCCTTGTTAGGCTTATATGTCACCGTTATCTTCGGTGAAGCAAAGCTTTCTTCACCGATCTTCACAACAGCATATATTTCATAGCTGCCGGCGGCTTTAAATTCATAATTAATACCGTACGGTGCGCTGCCGGATGTGCCGATGAGCTTTTCATTTACATAGTAATCAACTGCGCCGATACCCTCGGATGAATTTATATCAATCCCGAGATTTATGCTCCCGATTCTTAACACATCGCCGTTTGAACATCCGGTAATCTTCAGACCGAGTGTGTCAATATAATAACGAACCCTATTCACACCGTCCGCCGATGTTACCGAAAGATACAATCCGGGGACAAGCGAAGCATCTGTGTATGATAATCCGTCTGCTGTTTCAAGCGACAGCGCCTCACCGTTCGGAGCTTCGATACCCGATAATAATTTCGCTGCATCTGTTTCCTTCGGGATTTCCGATATAACGCGGTTTAGTGTATCAACAGAAAACTTTTCCGAAGAAATGGCTATTCTTGATGTCTCACGCGCAGAGCCAGATTTAAGGTATATGTCATCTATACATATCTGTGATGAGTCTGCCTGCTTAACCTTATTTGTAAGCAGACATTCAATGTAGGTAATTTCCGAAATGTCCTGTGCCGGAATTTCCGAGAAAAATTCTCCGTCAATGTACACAAGTATCTTATCTCCGGCAGATTCAAGCTCAATCCCGTGCCATTGCCCGATTTCAAATTCGGCCGAAAGCTGTTCACCAAATGCATAGAGCGCCCCGTCGGTTGCTATTTTTATTGCGTCAAGCTCTTTTTCTTCTCCGGCTGCGGTTCTGACCCCGAGCGCTATGCTTTTATCAGCCTTTTTATCCTCGGTGGCAAGTCTTGCACCGAGAGAAAAATCACCCGTCAGGCTAACGCTTTGACGCAGATAGATTTTCAGATTGGTCTTTGCATTTTTCGTGGATTCAATCCGAACTGACATATTGTCGGCGGCATTTGAATACACCCCGGTTTCGGCATAAAGCTTGCCGAGCGCTGCGCCGTAGGATGCACCTTTGTACCATTTTTCAAAGCCCTTTGCCGCCGTTGAAGTGCTTCCCGTAAAATCCGTATCAAGCATATATCCGTCCGCGAGTGTTCCGTTGCCAAGCAGCAAAACGGGATCGGATATTTCTTCCTTTAAATTATCTGCGGTATATTCCGCGCCCGATTCGCCTGAGACCTCAGCAGCGCTTTCAACCGAGTCACAGTTTGAGATATCTTCCGCAAATGCTTCCGTAACCGGAGCGCACATTGCAACCGCCAATATTAGAGTGAATATTTTTTTAATCATAGTGTTTCTCCATTCTGCCGCTCTGCTGCGGCAATGAACCTTACTGCCCAATATCAGGCAAAATACCGTATTCTCCGCCCGGGTTATTATCAGCCCATACGGTGAAGTATACCTTTTGCATTTTTTCTGCAGAAAAGCTTGCGGTTATTTTCTTCATTGATCTTTTCGGAAACCCTCTGTTCGGAAGGACTTCGGTCGGCTGACTGCGCGTTGATGTTTCAAGCGGAACCGTATCATGTACCGCAAGTGAAAAATCAATGTTAGCTGCAAAATGCAGATAGAGCTTCTGACTGCCGTTTTTTTCTGTCAGGCATGCGGTTTTGTTATCTGTTATTTCAACATTTTGCTCTGTGTTCCAAAACCATTTAAAGCTGCTGTCCGCAACAGGAACAATTTCATCCTGTATGCACAAAACATCTCTTTTATCCGTTAAACGGAATGTTCTAACCGCCGAGTAAACATCATCTGCATATGCAGCTGTCATATTAATTTTGTAACATGCCTCATTATCATTGCACGCGAGCTGAACAATTTGTGACGCTGAATCAAGCACCTGACCGCCGTCTGCATCGGGATTTACGACATAGACATTGTGTGCCTCCGCACGATTTACATAAAGGTCATACCTCTCGCTTCCGAAATAATCTCCGTCACTGTATCTTCCGGCGCCGGCATCCGAAGCAAAATTTACTCCGCCGTAGTCATAAGCAAACGTTCCCATATCAAGCTGCCCGTGCGGAAGATTGTTATTTCCGGCATGTATAAACAGCTTTGCATTATCCCCATTGCTTACAGCAACACCCGCGCGGGAATATATTTTATCGTTTTTCAGTCCGATATTGCATTTTTCGGTAAAGTATGAATACGGTTTAAGCGTCATTGCACCTTTTGAACCATAAATTTCATGCGCATCATACAAGCCCTTGTCCCCGGTCTTTGCGGCAAACCACATAATAGGGTAAAGGCGCATCCAATTATCCGGGTTGTAGTCATGAAATGCAAAGTATGTGCCGGATTGGCTGCGGCGCATGTCGTACATAAAATATCCGGTCTCTAAAAATCCGGGGACCTCGGAAAATCCGAAATCCGAGCCATACACGGAATCCATACATTCAAGGAATTGATTAACCCCCCAGAACATTTCATAATCCCAATATGCCGCTCCCTCCATGTCGCCCCCGTCAGGCATGAAAGACGTCATCCCGTACTCAAGCGAACGGATAGCCGCCTCAAGCGCTTTTGCGCAGATGTCACGATCGGCGGCGGCAAGCTCGTTCATCACGGTTGCCGCTCCGACAGCAACTCCTCCGGCGCTTATGAGATTCCAGTTATCCGTTCTTCTTGCCCACGGATTTTCGCGGTCCTTACCG
>CAJJUC010000010.1 GCA_905195005.1 uncultured Eubacteriales bacterium
ATCATACCCGGATTTCACGCCGCGCTCGTATATAACCGTTAAAAGGCTTTGTCTGAGTGAATCCGGCAGTTCATCGTAGAAAAGATCATAAATATATGAAGCTGTTATCATTGTTCCCGAGGTCATGAGAAAGTTGCTCCCGGCAGTTTTTGTGCCGTCATCATTATAACGTGCCTTCTCCTTCCAATCAGCCTCATCAGAGGATAAATACTCACCGATTTTAATCGCATAATTACTGTACCTCGCCAACCCGGTTTTTCTGTATGCCCAATATGCCTCAAGAATCTGCTTGCTCCAGACAAGCTCCATAGTCTGACTGATTTTTTCCTTTTCACTCAGTGAGGATTTGTTAAGGATGTTTGTATTAAAATAATTAATATCCCAATTTGCGTCTGAGATAATGCTATCCGAAAGTTTTTTAAATTCCGCATCCGAAACACTTTTCTCAAGCATTTCATCAAATTGATTGCTATCGGCATAAATTTTCGGATGGGCTTTTGCGTTATTTGCCGCAAGCTCATCGGCATTTGGGCGCTGCGCCGCAAGATAGCTCCCCAATGCAAGGCTTTTATCTTCCTGTAAAAATTCGCCGTTTTCTGAAAGCAGAAGCATATATCCGTTTTCCGACGCTTGCATATCCGTTTTATTACCCAGAAATTCTGCCGCAGGCAGATAATCATCGTCACTGCCGGAAGCTGCTCCCGTCAGCGCCTCAAGGTCACGTACCGAAAGATATATTTTGCCATTCTCAAATCTGACATCATCATGTAATTTGAGCTTCTGACCGAAAAACCAGAAATTGCGGCTGTTTTTCATAAAACAGACAGTTTTCTTAAAATACTGTGCAAATCCTGTTGAATCGTGCAGAAATTCCGGTCCCGTTTCCGTAACCCCGTCGCTGATCTGCTCAAATAGTGAATTTGTGCGCGGGATCGTGATTCGTTTCGGCGCGTGTGCTGTCTCGGAAGGCGCAGACGGCTTCATATCGGTCGCTGAGCTCCAAAAGAATATCTTTAAAATTTCATTCTCATGCACTTCCGCCGCGGCATTATGTGAAATGGATTGAAGCGTTCCGTCCTGAGTGTAAACAGCTGTTATAGGGCTTACGCTGCCGCCGGAATCACATTTTTGCACGCACGCGGTAATCTGCCCCGATTTGCCGCGAATATCACTGTACAAGCCGCTGCCGTCATAGTAAAGCGTTTCCCTGTTTTCGCCCGGCACAGCAAATGTCAATTGATATTTTCCGCCTGCATCCAGCTTATAACTTCCGGGTTCAAGCCCGTTTGGAAAAATCACATCTGCATGCTTGGCATCCGTAACGGCGCAGTCAAAATTATATATCGGCGAGCCGTTATGAAAAACTGCAATATCGGTATTTTTTATGTTTCCTGTTCCCGAAAATTCAAGCGATAACCTACGCATTGACGGAGACACACTGCACATATCGTTTTCTTTCGATCCGTCTTCATTGTAAAAGAACGCGTTTTTTATGCAATCGCCAATATCGGTGCTAAGATGTTTGACCGTTGCATTGTCAATATACATGTATCCGCTGCCTGTCGCCGAAACATTGAATCGCAGCTCATTAAATCTTATTGAATCGGGAAAGCTTCCGTCTGCCGCAAGTTCGGATCCGACATAAAGTTTGTAACTTCTCTTTCCGATATTAAATTCATACCGAAGGTGCGTCCACTGCCCGACCGTTATTTTTGCATTGCCTATTTTGCATTCCGCAAGGCTTGCCGGAGTAACTGCCGAAGCGTTGTCAAACGATCCGTTTTCTCTGATACCCGTACAGAAAACATCTGCCTTTACGCCGGCATCTGTTATCATAATATCAGCTTCTGCCGTAACATCTGCATCCGTCGGAACCGTCAGCGACTGACACATTAATGTCGGATTTTGACCTGCCGCCCATTTTATCCGCATTGCCTTGCCGTACGAAGGATTGTTTGTTGCTGCAGGAGCCGACCTTTTTGCCTGCGCATTCATTATCCATGCAGAGGTGCTTTTGCTGTAGTTCTCAAAATCTTCGCAATTATCTGTTATGCTTTTGGCAGCCGTAAAATTGATATGATTATTTTTCTCAAATGTACCGTCGGAATATGCAGTGACAATATATGCGCAATGCCGCCCGGCAGAAAGCTTTCCGAATTTGAAGCCTCCGCCGGTTTCATTGTATAGCGCACCGTCAAGCACAACCGCAGAGCAAAGCTCATTTTCCGAATTTTTCGTCACGCTTTCTTCGAGATTCTCGCCGGGAGCGACGGTCATCCCGTCCTCCCACGAGACAAACCCGGCAAAAGTCTTAAAAGGTATTGCAGCAAGCATTATTGCAAGCGCTGCAATCAGTTTGCGCATACACCCACCTCCGTAAACGAATTCCATTTATGAAGTGAATTTCCGTACCCCGTTACACGAACATAACGTGCTTTAACAAAATTTAGCCTTATATACTCATATCCGGCAGTTGTTCCCGAGGATGCGGCATCTATAACTTTCTTGAAGTTTTCGCCGTCTTCCGAAATTTCAACAGTAAAGTACTGCTTACGCTGAGTTCCGAGGTAACAGCTATAGTAAAATGCTTCGAGCGTTTTAATCTCACCCAAATCCATCACAATGTATGAACCGTCACCTTCAGCCGCCCAGCGGGTGTCAAGATTTCCGTCGAATGCATTTCCGGCAAGATTCCCCTCATCCTGAGCTGCTGCAGCATATGACTCATAACTGACCGGTTTTACCGGAGTTCCCTGCGGCATTCCCTGCTCGATTTTATTTTTAAGTGTGAACCCGAAATATTTAACGTTATCGGGATTTCCCTTTTCCGAGCATTCAACAACATATATATTTTCATTGTCCGAATCACGCAGTACCTTCACATCGGCGTTTGTCACAGCCGTTATAACAGGCTCTCCCTCGGAATAATCATATGGCAGCTCATATTGTGCCTTGTCTGCATTGAACTCTGACAGCGGTTTCCCGTTAATAAGAATTGCATTCACAGCAACATCATTCACGCTTTTTTCTTCTTCCGGCTTCCATGTGCTGATTTCCGCCAGTTCTCCGACATCAGTCTCCATATACATCGGCACTGCCGTAACGCGGAAAATTACTTTGGGAACATCAGCTGTGAAATTGAACACAAGTTTTTTCATGTTTTTACCGCTCAGCTGACCGTCCGACTGCGGAGATGTGCTCATCGGCTCTGCATTTTCGAATGACATTGTAAAAGGAACATTTGCATCAACATGAAGAGTTGTCTTTACCCATCCCTTCTTTATTGTCACAAGTGAATTTTCCTTATCGAGTGTAACATCTCCGTCCGTATGCCAAAACCAGTAAATATCGTCTCCCTGAGTTTTTGGCTCTATCTCATCCTGAACGGTAAACACCCTGCGTTCATTGCTGAGTTTGAATGCTCTTTTGGCGCTTTTCACCGCTTTGCTGTATGCAGATGTCATATCAATCTCAAACGCCGCCGAGCCCTCGTTTGAAAACAGCTGCTTTATATCCGCGCGCGCCTGTTCCTCCTGCCCCGCAGAGCTGTCGGGATTGATAACATAGCAGTTCTGGCCTTCTGTCCGGTGAACATAGTATTTATTTCTCAGACTAAAGTAACCGGGAAGATTGTAATTATCACGTCCCATACTTCCTGCCATGCGTTCACAGTAAAGTTCATATTCAAAATCGCCTATATCAAACTGTCCGTGAACTGAACTGTTGTATCCGGCATGAACAGCCACCCAAGCGGATAATTCATCCCAGCTGCTTCGCATTGATGCAACTTCGGCATTTCTGTAATAAGCGTCCTTTCCGAGAATAACATTTTCATCCTCCGAGGGCATATACCACAGGAGTCCGAGAAACGACCCGCTGTATCCGTAATTTTTGCACTGGCGTATTCTTGCATTCTGAAGATTTATATCTCCCGTTTTATGTGAAAACCACATAATCTCAGGTGAATTTATACATGCATCATAGTCAGCATCTCCGTATGAGAAGTAGTCCGGATTGCCCGAACAGTAAATCGGGAAATAGCCCGTTTCTTTAATTCCGGGAAATGCCTCTGTTCCAAAATCGTTTCCGTAGGCATTTTCAAGCGTTTGGAAAATCAGCACCATATGTTCAACAATATATAGCCAATATGCCATGCCTTCAACGCCGCCGCCGTCCGGTGCAAATGTGTCCATTTCACATTCAAGCGATATAAGAGCTTTCTCGACAGCCTCGGAGCAGATTTCGGGATAATCCTCCATAATCGCCGTTGCCGCAATAATCACACCGGTATTGCAGACAATGTTCCAGTTGCTTTCCCGAATCGGCCAATCTGTGCCGCCTTTTCCGTAATAAAGCTCAATTGCATTGTTCAGCCCCTTGTTTATTATTGCTTCGGCAAGGCGATGCTTTGTTTCCGCACTGAAATCATCATAAAACAAATCATACAGTGTTCCGCATGAAAGCAGAATACTTGCATTAATAAGCCAGTCTGTTTCATCAGAACGCCACCTTTCAAAGGAAGCCATATTTTCTGCGTTTGCAACAGCGCAGTCAAGATATTTTTTATCACCCGTAAGACGGTATGCCCAGTAAAGATTCATCGCGGTATTTCTGTTAATCCACCCGCTTATCGGTTCTCCTGCCTTGTCTTTTTTTACAGGAGTTCCCCCGCAATCGGCATCCGCCGCCGCAATAATTTGCTCCGACCATTTTTTTCCCGTTTTTGTATTTTGAGCATACATCTCCATATTTTTAAGCTGTTCTTCGGTTGCAATTGTGCGTCTGTGCGCCCCGTTCGGATATCGGCTTCTGATAAGTTCAAGAAGTTTTGTTGCCGATGGGCGATCATAAATCATGCTGTTGATCATGCACTTAGCCGGACGCTTAAAGCTTTCCGTGCTCACGTCCGTATTTTTGTCGGAGTTGATAACAATAAGCCCGTTAACGGTTTCTCCGCAATACTTGTGCCACACAGCTCCTGCGTATGGTTTTAGCGGGATATAAGTCACTCCGTTTACATTAATTATCTCATATTCCGTAGATATTTTTTTATCGCCGTTTGTAATAAATGATTCTCCGGTTTTTAATGTTTTTTCTCCGATTTTCACCACTTTTGACGCGCTGTCATATGAAACATCTTCCCCGCCTATTATTCCGAGCGTGCGGACAGGCGCATACAAAATATTATTTCTGCGTATAACCGGATATTGAGCCTTATACCGCTTTCCTGCTGCAGCAATGTGACTTTCTCCCGTTATCAGACAAATGCTGTTGTCAAATATGCTTTTTGAGCTATAGTCATAATTCAGATATTCTGAAATTTTGTCCGGAACTCCTGTTTCAAGTTCTGTGAGCATATCGGTTCTGACATTGAGAGGAAAATTATCCACCTCGTATGCATATTCACCTTTGATTTCAGAGGTTTGATTATCCTCTTCATCATCCGTAAATTCGTAAAGCTTCGTACCCGTATAGAATTTCATATCATCTAAATAAAGCGATGTTTTCTCCGGGTTTACTGATGAAGCAGGCTGAAACCTCACGATTCCGTCCGAGATAATGCTGCGCATCAGACCTCTTCCCGTTATTGCCGGATTCCCATCGACATAAACGTCAAACACATGTTTTGTGAAGTCGACGCACACCGCAACGTCATGCCATTTCTCTTTAAAGCTTACAGAACTTACAAGTGTTCCGTCATACAGACACAACTGCATTGAATCCTTTATCATAAGAAACTCGCAGAACGTTCCAATGCTGTCCTTTATCATAAACAGTTTTGAATCCTTCATTTTTTTCCCGGCTCTTACTCTTGCCTGCATGACCATTGTATTAGTCGGTGTGCTGTAGGATATGTTTGTATATGGGGAGATTTCACCCTCGGCATGGATTGCATACACACGATGCGCTCCTTTATTGTCGGTCAGTTCTTCAACTCCCTGGCTGCCGTTTACTGCTGTGAGCTGCTCTGAGCCTGACCCGACTGACAGCTTGTTAAAGTCTTCGCTCATTAAAAGCTGCGGCGTTTCATCAGGCTTTTGCACCTCGTCCGAGCTGACTTTTATAACCTTGGGATTATACTCCTTCGTGTCATTGAAAGCAAGGGGTTCATTTCCGCCGTAAGCAAAAATATAATCATACACTATGTCGCTTGCGCCGCCGCTTGTTGAATAGGAGGTTACTCCCATGCGCTTCGGATCGTTAAAATTACCGTTAATTTTAATTCTGTTTGCACATTTCACACCGTCAACCGTTATATCATACCGCATTGCTGTCAAGTCTACTTCGGCTTTGACTCTTGTTTTTCCGCCTTTATAATTGTAAATAACATTATCCAGAGAATCAGTAATGTTATTCCCCGCAAGTTTTACAAGGTCATAAGAATTACCATACGCGTCAAAGATCTGCAAAAGCGCCGCTTGACCGCCTATCTGCCGGCAAATAAAGCTTGTTTCCAGAGAAACCTTTCCGCCGCGCGGAGCAAAACCGTATGACACAGTTGTATCCCGCCATTTATTCTTTATCCTAAGCAGCTTGTTTCCATTCTCCTCAACAACACGGATAATACTTCCTTCTCCCTCCGTTTTTGCCCCTTTGGGAAGCGAATTCGTCGCTGAGTCGGAAAAGCTTTCGTTCACATATATGTTGCTGTTATCTGCAAGAATTGCCGTTGGAAATGCTGCAAGTACAACAGCGCAGCACACAGCTCCCGACAACACTCTTTTTATTTTCGCGATAATCATATTACACTCCATTCAGCCGCAAATGCGGCAGCTTCACAATTAATATTTATAAATTACGAAATGCAGATTCCTGTACCCTCTGAAGTTCCTTATAAACACATATGCCCCTCCGTGCAGGTTCACGGCTGAGCCCGTGTTGATTTTTTTCTGCTGAATATCGACAACTATATATTTCTCTGCCGACAGCGGTGAAATCCACATATTTTCGTGTGAACTGTCATACCCCGAATTACCGGCATTTGATACAAGCGCAAAATATGTGTCGTAAATATCCTTTATGATGCCGAACCTAAAGAGATAATCCGAGCTTGACGGGGTTGAGGGCTCCGCTGCATCCTCAGGCTTCTCTCCGGGAGAAAACTCTGCCTTTATTCCTGTTATTTTTCCGTCCTTTACTATATACTCGGCAACTGTTCCGAATTCCGCATCAAATCCTCTGCATTTATCATCTTCTGTGTAAAATGTTTCCATTTTATTGTTTTCTGTATAAAGTATTATTTTTTTCACATCGTTTCCGTCTTCATCAACAGCATTCGAAACCTTTTTTACTATGCCGACTCGGCTTGTCACCTCTGTTTCGTCATCGCTCTTCATGCTTCCGGCAGGATACAGTAATACAGCGCCGGCGCTGAGATCGTCTTTTATGTCGTATACCGCAAAGCTGTAACCGGACGGATAACCCTTAAAGCTGTAGGAATAAGTATAACATTTTTCATCCGTAAGCTCCTCATCCATAGACGGGACTGCAAGAAACAGTGTGTTTGAAGTTATCTTAACATTCCCGCCCACCATAGGAAAGCCGGGATAATATGTCATTGTCTTTTTTGGCACACTGCATACGAGCGAATCAGCCTCTCCGCCGGCACCTGTTTCAAGCGTATCTATATATGCCAGCTTTCCTTTTTTCATTCTGTATCTTATAATCTGCGGTTTAGAGTTGTTTCCGTCAAATAATGCAGAGTTTTTCTTCAAATCTTCTATGTCGGTTTTATTTCCGTCAATATAAATATTATTTTCAACATCAAATTCTTCAAGCCGTTCAGTTGTAAATACTTTAAATTTAGCCTTGTTTCTTGAATCGGTAAGTGTCTTAAACAGATATCCGTAACGATACTTCGGGGATTCCTCTTCAAAGTTTACAGCGTAACCAAGGTAATCAATGTTCACAACAACGGAAGAATTCAGTCCGAAATCTCCAACCGCAGACGGCAGAAACTCATACTTTACATCATCAATCCAAATATAATCTTCATCTGTCTGAGTAATTTTTCCCGTTATCTGCCTGTCGTACTGATATCCTTCAACATAGCTCCCATCCTCGGAACGGTAAACCGTGAGCACCATTCCTTGATTGAGATAGTCAAGCCCGATTTTTTCTTGACTGCCGTCGGACGCAACATTATAAAATATGCTGAAATTCTTTCCGTCCATGCTGTCGGTTTGTACTTTTCCGCCGTCGTAATAGATTATTTCCGAAAAAAGATCAATACCCTTTATGACAAAACTTTCCGCCCGGCGGGCAACAATGCTTTCATATATTCCATCGGCATTATTATCAATGAACTCCAGTTCACCCTCCTCAAAAAGCAGAGAGCTTTCGTCACCGTCAAAAATCGCTCCGTTATTCAATATAAGATCATATCCCTTTTCCACGGTGATTGTCTCCGTTTTTCCGTTTTCACGCTCATATGTGAATTTTCCGTCTGAAAATGTATTTTTGCCCGATGCTCTTACACACAGAATATTTCCGTCATTTGCAACAGAGGCAGCTGCAAGCATCGGCGCATCGCTTCCTCTTTCGGAAATATAGTAAAAATCAATTTTCTTCGATATAAGGGAATTATATTTTCTGTTTTCAACGAAATATTCCGCTTTATCAATATATATTTTCCCGCTGCGAATGCCGCGCTGCGAATACATATCCGTATATTCGTTGCCCGTTACAAGTCCGCGGCTCTTGTAAATGCTTCTGTAAAATTCAAGCACGTTATCGTCCGAACGTTCAATTTTTCCTTTCGAAAGGCCTGTTACCAACACCTTCGTTTCAAACGCTTCACTGCATATTGCCGCAGCCTCGGCGCGCGTTATAACATCATCCGCACCATGCCCGGTTCCGAATCCGGCCTTTTGAGCAGCATACATATAACCCTCGGGCATATCGCCCATCTTAACAGCATAATAGTCATAACCGGTAAGTCTTACAAGCGGCGCTATTACCTGAGAATATGTGACTTCTTCATCCTTGCCAAACACATTCTTTGATTTGCCCTTAAAATATCCCGCGGCAGTCGCAGCTTCAACAGAGTCGTAATAGCGATATGTTTTCGAAACATCGCTAAAAGTCGCTTTTTCCGATGTGTTTTCTGCACCTGAAATTCTCGTAATCCAGTCGGCATATTCTCCGCGGGTCAGCTTTTCATCACTACCGATTTCAATTCCAAAATATGAAAACAGTTCTCTGTTAAGCGCTGTCATCCCATCTTTTGCAAGAACCCGATTATTCACTATCGGGCAAAACAGTATCGCGGCAAGAAGTGCCGATAATATTTTCCGCATTTATCCACGACTCCTCTCCAATGCTCTGCACAGAACCGCTGTCGTTTCGGCTCTTGTCATTTCATCACGCGGGGCAAATTTTCCTTCTCCGCGGCCGTTTATTACCCCGATTTTACAAAGACCTCCGACTGCGCCCTTCGCATAAGCGCTTATCTCATCTCTGTCTGCAAAGTTCGCCTCCGCGTCTTCTATTGACATAACTCTCTGAAGTATTGTGCAGACATCCTGCCTCGAGATTCTGCTGTTCGGATTAATATTTCCGCGGCCGTCACCATTTAATATGCCGTTTCCGTAAAGCACAGCCACTGCATTGTAAAACCAATCATCTGCCGACACATCGGCAAATGCAATATTTTGTGCTTTGTTTCCTTTATAATATATGTTATATATCATCGTTGCAAATTCCGCTCGTGTTATTCCCCGCTGAGGACAGAAAGAACGCTCGCCGACGCCCGTTATTATCCCCCTATCATAAAGCTCTTTTATATAACTGTAAGCCCAATGTTTTTCAGACACATCGTCAAAGAGAGTTTTGTTCTGATTTTGACCTCCGCCTATTCCGATATATCCGCCGCCTGAATTTCCGCTTGCTTTATTTCCTCCGCCGCCTCCTGCACCTCCGCTGCTGCCGCCGTTACCGGAGGATCGCATTTCCGAAGAAAAGTCCTCCGAAAGAGCGGCGGCGGAAGAATAGGGAGTTTTATTCATAAGATTTTTAATTATCTGCTCTTTATTATCGGATTTATTATACTTATCAACATCTGCCGAAAGAAAGTCTTTATAGTCGTTTATTATAAGATCACGGCACTGCGGCCATGATTTCTCGGAGTTGAATTTTGCGAGCAGCATATACTCCTTTGTCTGTTCACTTGGGGTTGTTCTGTTGACAATGCCTGATGCAAAAAGTCTCAGGAATTCATTTCTTGCAACAGCTGAAAGAGCGTTGTATTCATCAAGCTCAAGACCAAGCTCAGATGAATATCTTATCACATACTGCTCAGCTTCGGCGCTTCCCTGTCCATTGGCGGCATTAGTGATTGCAACTGCACTGAAATATGCACTGCGAAAAGCATCTGCCGATTTATCGGTTCCGGAAAAAAGCCTGTAAAACCTATCCGATATCTGATCTGAGTTTTTTTTGAACTCATCATAGTCAATTCCGAGGACACCATGTTCCGCTTCAATGACTTTCGCAGTTTCCTCCGCACTCTTGCACTCTCTCAGTTTTTTCAATGCATCGGCGGCAAGCTTCGTGTTCATGTGCCACAGACTCTCTGTCTTGATCTCTCCGTCAATTGATGTGATAACTGTGTATTCTCCGCTCGGATCATCATCCGAAATTTTACAAAAAACGCTTCCGTTCTCATAAAGTTCTTTAAAGAAAACATATTCGCGTTTGTCAGCTTGAAGATCAGCATTATATTCACCCTTGATAACCGAAACAAGCGCCGGATTTTTCTCAATGCCTGTAACGGTAACCGTAACGCCTGAATCCGAGGTACTGTAAGACAGCTGAATTTGCGCATATGCTGTGCTGCTCATAAAAACAACCGCCGCGCATAACGCCGTTAAAATTTTTTTCATTTTAATCACCCTTTAACTGCGCCGAGAAGGACGCCTTTTACAAAATATTTTTGCAGGAACGGATAAATAACAAGAATCGGAACCGTTGAAACAACTATCAAAGCATATTTGATTACCTGCTGAAGAGATGCTTTTGCCCCTGTGCTTGTATCCATAACCATATTGTCGGATCCCAAATTAATAAGAATTTCCCGCAGGAACAGCTGAAGCGGATAAAGATTTCTGTCCTTAAGGTAGATGCTTGCATTAAACCACATATTCCACTGCGCAACGCCATAAAACAAAACCATTACAGCTACAATAGCCTTTGACAGCGGCAAAATTATCTTAAACAAAATCACAAAATCGTTTGCGCCGTCAAGCTTTGCCGACTCCTCAAGCGAAACAGGGAGCTGCTCCAGTGACGAACGCATGACCGTAAGGTTATAAGCCGAAACAAGGCTCGGCAGAATTATTGCCATGCGGGTATTCAGTAAACCGAGACCTTTTACTACAAGGTATAAGGGAATCATACCTCCCGAAATGAACATCGTAAGAATAACAAACAGCTGAAGCTGTCTTCTGTATTTAAACGACGGCCTTGATAACGGATAGGCAAGCATACTTGTTACAAGCACACTTAATGTTGTTCCGACCGTTACATAAAACAGGGTATTGCCAAATCCTGTGAAAACCTCTTTATTATGAAGAACTTCTTTGTACCCCGCTGTTGAAAACCCAAGCGGTTTAAACAAAACTCCGTTATATTTAATCAATTCCGCCGGATCTGAAAATGAAGCAAACAATATGTAAATCATCGGGTAAATGCACACAATCGATGCAACTGTCAGCAGTATTACATTTATGATGTCAAAAATGCCTGTTTTCTGTTTCATATAATATCATTCCTTTCCACGAATTACCACAATGATGATTCGCTGACCTTACGGCTTATTGAATTGGCAAGTGTCAGGACGATAACGTTTGCAACGGAATTGAAAAGTCCGACTGCCGTTGCAAAGCTGTAATTGTAGTCGATAATACCTTTTCTGTAAACAAAGCTTGAAATTACATCCGCCGAATCCCTTGTAATGGAATTATAAAGAAGGATTACCTTTTCAAACCCGACATTCATTATATTGCCAAGCTTAAGAATCAGAACAATAACGATTGTCGGCATTATTGCCGGTATGGTTATATAAAACATTTTTCTCCAGCGGCCTGCTCCGTCAACATCGGCGGCTTCATAAAATGTGCTGTCAATTCCCGTAAGTGCTGCGAGATATATGATCGAATCCCAGCCTGTTTCCTGCCATACAGATGAAAAAACATATATTGATTTAAACAGCTCGGGCTTCAGAAGCAAATTCTCAGGCTTCACACCGATATAAGACAGCAGAATGTTGAACAGCCCGTCCTTCATGGAAAAGTTTACAATCATTCCGCATACAACAACCATTGAAATAAAGTGCGGAATATATGTGACCGTCTGAACGAGGCTTTTGAATTTTTTAAGCCGCAGCTCATTGAGCATTAATGCAAAAATAATCGGAAGCGGAAATCCGACAACAATTCCGTATAAACTAAGCGTTATCGTGTTTGTTAATACGCTTTTGAAATTAACGCCGTTAAAAAATTTCACGAAATTTTCAAATCCAACCCATGGGCTTTTCAGTATCCCCAGCGCCGGGGCATAATCCTTAAACGCTATCACGGCGCCGTAAATCGGGAAGTAGCAAAAAATCAAAAAATATAACAGCCCCGGAAGCGCCATTATGTAAAGACATTTGTTTTTGCACAGCTCGTAAAATAATGATGATTTAGCGGTATTCTTTGTTGTTCCTTTAATGCTCATTTCAATGTCTCCTCTCAGGAATTATATCTGACTAAATACTAACACCGTTTTCCACAACAGTCAATTCTCTATCCTTTTGCAAATTGATACTTCTTGAATATCAGTGTTGTCACTTCTTGATGCTTAAATTTGAAAAACGTCCCGAGGCGGCATTTTCAGGCCGTTTCGGGGCGTTTTCTCATCAGTTACTGTTTCTTCTGTATTCTCCCGGAGTAATTCCGATAACTTTTTTAAACTTTTTAATCAACACCGCGCTGTTTGCATACCCAACCATTTCGGCTATATCATTAAGCGAATAATCCTTATTTAAAAGTTCCTTTGCCATTTCAATTCTCTTTTTTGCAACATAATCACTGAAATTTTCTCCGATAAATTCTTTAAAAAAGTGAGAAATATACGTTGGGTGAACATTGAACTGTGCAGCCACCATGTCAAGCGACATTCCGTTGTCACAGTAATATTTGTCCATATATTCAAGCAGCATTGCCTTGAAATTCTCTTTTTTTCCGCTTCTTGAATCCGGAATACACTCAACCAAAATATCAAATATGCCCGAAATCATTTTCTTTAGTTCCGGAACGCTCTCGCAGCGGATGAGGCTGTCTATATTCAGCTGATTTCGTGCCTTTGCATCAATATTAAAGCTTTTGTTGTTTACTAAATTAAGAAGCGTGGCTATTATATGAAAGAACAAGCACTTAAGCGCTGCCGGAGAGCTGCTTTTATGCATCTCTATCACTTTGTCAACCGTTGCCATCGCAGACCTCTTATCGCCGTTTATCAGGAAACGAATTATATCGTTTTCATTCTCGACACTGTAATAATATTTTAAATCTCTGCCCGATATTTTTGAATATTCCGCAACAACTTCACCGCTCAGCTTGCAATATTCAACAGCTTGCTTTGCCTCATCAAATGATATATTCAGGTCAGAACTTTTATCATAGCGGCAACCTATCCCGATATTTATTTCCGTTTCAAATTCCGTTTCTATAACCTCGGTAATCTTTTTTAAATATTTATAAAGCTTATCGTCGTCGAGTTCATCAAAATTAAGGACATAAACAATTTTATTTCTGTCTGTATCTATATCATAAGCCTTACAAAGCTTTTGAAGAAGCTCATCCGAAACATTTTTTACTGCATATTTGAGAATCAGCTGACTGTCTGTTTCAAGCTGCTCGCAATCTGCTTCTATCATAAGAACCACAAAGCCTTTATATGGGAAATACTCTGACAGCAATTTCGTTTCTGTGCCAAAGCCGCTGTCACTTCCTCCCATGACAAGCTGAACCAGCGACTGATACCTCAGCATATTCTCCTGTTCCTTAACTACCCCCTCGACTCGTTTTTTATCGTCAATAATGCGCTTTACTTCCTTGGATAAACCGCCTATGCTCATGTCCTTTCCGCTTTCGCCGTGAATCATTCCATATATTTTAACAAGCGGATTTGACGCTTTTCTTGCAACAAAAACAGCAAATACAATGCAGAGCACAACGGCAATAAGTAAATATACCGTTACAACCTTCATGCTTTCGCGTTCCTGTTCCTTTATTGCGCTCAGCTCAACAGCTGAAAGGTAATTTAGTTTCAGTGTATCGGATTTCACCTTGAAAAGCATTGTCTGCCTGTCTTCCGGGTCAATAACATATCCGTTTGCAATATCATTGTATCTCTTCCTGTACTTATATCTTCCTCCGCAGTTCAATATTACATTTCCCGAATTGTCCGTCAAGAAAAACGTTTTATTCCCTGTTTTATAGGCTCCGCTGTAAAGACTGCAAATTTTATCATAATCAAGCATTACGGTTATCTTTCCCTTGCTGAATGACGGAATGGGATACGACATACTGTATTCGATAACATGCCTTTTTTCGTTTGTGCTACCAAATTCAGCATATTTAATATCGGCAAAATCACCCTTACTTACTGAATCAAGCCGTCTTGACCACTGTTCAAAACTCATGTTTTTAAAGCCACAGTACGTATAGTATTCCTCAGGTGTGAACTTTCCCTCTTCACTTATAATTATTTCATCGGATTCCATATAAATATATTCCGTTATAACAATATCACGAACAATGCTTTTAAATTCCGAAAGCTTTACCAGCTCGCTGAGCGCATAAAGATTCTCCGGATTTTCTTTTTGATAAGAATATAAGTTCAGTTTTGTGCTACCCGCTGCCTCGATAACCGATTCTCTGATATTCATCAAATCTCTGTCCAAAGCTGTCTTTATCTGAACCAAGGACTGATATGCATTTTCCTCAAGCTGCTTTTTTGTGATCTCATTTGCCGCGTTTATCACAAAAAAACTAAGCATTACCGGGACAAGTAAAATTATTGCAAGTACCACAAAGTATTGAAGTACTATCTGTCTTTTTTTAAGAAAATTCGGTATATTCATAGCTCTATCCTTCGTATCATTTTGTTACATTAGTATTATATATGCATATGTGCAAATAATCAATATAAATTTTTTACCATGTCCTCACATATGATATTTTCATTGTACTCTCGCTATCGTTTATTTTTCCCATGTAAAAATAAACCCATCGCGAAATATAATCCGTCTTTTCTCTGAAGAACTGGTTTTCTTTAATAAGCCGTCCGTTAATCCATGCAGTTTGCGTATTGCTTTCCGCATCGAAACGTATTCTGATGGTATTCCAGTCATTTTCCCTTAATTGAAAATAGTTCCAGTTAGTTCCCCCGTTTCCGTTATCCGTTGCCCACACTGCTTGAGAGTTACTCTTGAAAATAATTTCGCTTGCTGTTTTTGTTCCCGTTGTACGAAGGCGCGCATCGGTTGACGCATTTCCCCTGTCATACCAAAATTTCATTTCGGTATATCCGCTCTTCATTTTGCTTCCGAGATTCAGAATTGTATGCCCTGCGGGATTGATTGTTCCGCCTTTTATGACAATGCAGTCCGGATTTTCTTCAAATGTTACCGTTGCTTCCGAAGGCAGTTCTGCGCTGCCATGGATTGTCCCGTTCGCAAAAGAAATGGTTTCGGCATTGTCACTGTAATCCGAGTTCAGGCAGAATGTGCCGAGCGGCCGCAGACTGCCGGATGACTCAACGGCAATAATTTTTATTTCCGTGCCGTCGGCATACACAACATCGGGATTTTCAACTGTAAAGGACGCTGTTTTTCCGCTTTCGACACTTATATGTTTTGACGTTATATGTTGAAGCTCTCCGCTATCTGCATAAAACGCAAGAAAGGCATCGGCCTCCTGTTCGGCGGATGTATTATTGACCAGCACGGCACAGCCGCTTATTATATTGCCCTCCGAAAGCTGAAGCGGCGATATAACACGCTGCCCGTCAATGAGCACACATGCATCCTTAAGAAAAAAACCGTTAGGTTCGGCATAGAAGCTTACAGCTGCACTGCGTCCAAGCTTTGTTCCGTCTACCTTAAGAATTTCACCGGACAATGTTATTTTTCCGTTTCCGCCTGCCGGCGGAAACGAATCGCTCAGTTTAACCAAAATGCTGTTTTCTTCACGGTTATATTCTGCATCGGTACTGATTGTTTTTCCGGTTATTTCTGCCTTAACCGTATCACCGTTCACTGTTTCGGATGCAAGACCCGTACCTAACATCAATTTAATAAATTTCGCGTTGTACGGAAGTGATTCATCAAGCTCAGAATATTGCACACCATCAACGCTATATTTCGTTTTTGCGATAACTTCTCCGCTCCGCCGACTGACAATCGAAAGATTATCTATATATAGATAAGGAACCTGTACAAGCGATGTTCTTTTAATTGTAAGGTGCAGCTCATCCGAAAACGAGCAGTTTCCCTCGCTTTGCTTTGTGCCGTTCAAATAGTAACTAACCTTTCCCGATTCAAAATTATAATCTGCCTTAATATGAGACCAGCTTGTGCCTGTTCCTGACAAGTTAACCGTTTCGGAATCACCGAGTTTTATACCATGCGTTACAGAGCCTGATGATGAATACTTTAAATCATATTCGACCGTAAGACGTTTTGCATCGGATTCAACGGGCAGGCTCAGGTAGGATTCGACATTTCTGCTTCCGGTAAGTTTTATACCTTTTCCATTCTTTCCCGAATCAAAGCTTACGCTGAGTCCCCCGTTATCAACCTTCTGAGGAAGGGTTACTCCATCTTCAAAATCATAAAATACCTCAGGGGCGACTGCCTGAATCGCATAGAACCGCACAGTTTTATTTTCGCTTTTCCCGTAAATATCCGTTGACACAACTCCAAAGCTGTGCTTACCGCATGCTATTTTGTTTTCCGGTACGCTGAAAGAACAGAGTTCTCCCTCCATGGGATTTTTGAAGACTGCCGTCTGTACTCCGTCCAGTAAAAACACAAGCGTTCTGCAATCTTCGGGAGCTTCAACTTTAAAAAGAACATCGCCTGAAACGGATTCTTCATTTTTCGGAGATATAATATTAAACTTCGTCATTATCGGTTCATCCGAGAAGTAGACGTAACCGCCGGATTGACGAAATGAAGTTTTATTTCCGTTGAAATAAACATTTTTTACTGTTGCCTGCTTTATAAATGTGAGCTGCTCCAAGTCAGCCTGATCAATACCGCTTGCATGGATATATATATTTTCACCCTCATAAGCGACGCTGATATTATCAATGGATTTATTTGACTTAAACAGAAGCTTTGTTCCTCTTTTGAGCGTATCTCCATCCGTTATTTGGATTTTATTCAATGCTCCCCCCATATTCGTTTCCGCAAAAAACGTTTTTCCGTTGTATGTATAGTCTCCGACTGTGCGTGAGGCAATCTGCGACATATCATTCACTGTGTAAAAAACGGACTCTGTGCTTCCCTCATCCGTTGTAATATTGATTTTAATTGCAGACGCGCCGTTATCTTTCACATCTCCGAGCGGAATCATTGAGGCATTTACGGTTACACCTTCGTCACTGTTTTCAGGCCTTATAACTGTGTTGTATGTCGTAATTCCGGCTGATGTCTTTTTAAGATCCGCATACTGCGCTTCGTAAACCGTTGAAACTCCTCCGCCATATTTCCCCGTCAGCATATCGCATGAAATTCCCTCTGTTTCCGCAGGAACAATCTGAAGTCTTGCACTTCCGGATTTCCCGGAAAGTTTTTTCAAATTTGCATCATATTCAAGGCCGGAATCCGGAGGCATATGCCAAAGCTGGCGGTAATTAACGGCAGAAGTTCTGTCATTCGGAACAAGATAATCGTTCACAATCCAATATCCGGGACGAATAAAATAAATATTTCGTGTGAAGCTCCCGTTAGTGAGCGGTTTTGTCGCCGAAAAGAAGTCATATCCATCGTTTGTTACCCATTTATTCAGTGTTCCGGGCTGCTCCGATGAGGTATCACTTATATAATCATCGCCTATCATGACAACATTATGAGCTTCTGCGCTCTCACACCACTTCTGAACGCCATCCGATGATTCATAATCTCCATACATCTGATCCGACAGTAAATATTCACCATTTGCCATAATTATCATTGACAAATCGTCACGGTGCGCATGTGTGCCCTTGCCGTCAAAGGATGTATGAAGATAACTGTCCTTCTTGTTCCAGCCCGAGCGCATAACCGCAACCTTTGTTGCGGGATAAAGTACTGAGGTATACCCCGGTTTTTCACCTTTTTCACCGAATGTTGCGGAATAAAGTAACGACTCATCACCAAAAGCTTCCGCATATTTCTTTATTGATTGCGTAAATGTTGTTTTATGTGTTCCCGCATTGCCCCACTGTATTTCACAGTTTCCGGGACCTGAAACGTCGCGCAGATATTTTTCTACCTTAACAAGCTTATTTTTCATGTCATCCGAATACGGTATTTGAGTGCGATACATCTCCGCAATGCTGATTGGTGAAATAAGAAGATTATTGCTGATTTCAACATAGCCAAGCGCTTTTTCCGTGCTTCCGTAATCTGAATTAATAACATTTTCCAACATATACTTAAGCCTGTATGCCACGCTTTGCGAAAGCTCCGGAGACTTTCCGCCGGTATATGCCTCATGCGGAGTCGCCCCGGGTTTGGGATTCCCGTTTATATCGCACGGTGTTTCATTTGTGACCCATTTATCATAGTCCTTAAACTCGTTGAACATTGACCCTGCGGTAAAAATCCCCTGAATTTGAAATGAACCCCAGTTTGAATTACTTCTGAATGAATATTGTAAATAGTCGCAGCTGCTCCATATGTATTTTGCCACAGAGCAGAAAAGCTCGGCGCTCATAGACTTACTTTCAATAATTTTACAAAGCTGTTCCGGCATGTATGCCAGTCGAACGGCTGCGTCAAGCGTGTTATAGCTTCCCGGTGTTCCTCCGCGCATTTTTATAAAATCGCCGTACATTTTGCAGGCTATATATCCGTAATATTCATCTTTGGTCGCGGCAAATTGATTAACCGGATACTTATGAAGATATGCAATGCGGAAAGTATCATCAACATAGCGCGAAACAGCCCCTTCGGGGCGAGCAAAATATATTGTTTCCATTCCGTTATTGTCGGTAAATCCATCAAAATTAAATATGGCATGCTCATGCGGCACATCACCTTTTTTTGACCATGTCAACGTATTTTCGGCTATCGTTGTATCTGAGTTTCTGAATACTGCGATTTCCATATCAGTATCGTTTCCGATGTTTTTCCCGGAAAGCTTCAAAGTTGCTTTTGTAATGGTTCCAAGCTGTTTTAATTCAGAAAAATCGTAAAATAAATAAGCTCTTTTCGTATTCTCGTCAGCAAATTCCCCATTCGCCCATGTTGTTCCCGTATCCGATAAACCCTTTTCCCATGCGCCGCTCGGATTTCTTGATGAAACACTTTCCTCAACCCTTAATACAGACGCGTTTCCATAGTTTGTGTTTTTATTAATTCCTGCGGATATATATGTATCTCCGCTCGGATATATTTTATAAACACTTCCCCCTGCCGACACCTCAACAAAAGGACGTTCAGATTCGTCTTCCGCCGTACGTGAAGCAAATTCGGCGCTCGATCCGTCCTTTTTAACGGAAGCAAGGATTATATTCGTTTTCGGAATCGGCTGAGTCATCACGCTTTTTAAATCCGATGTAAAGTCGATATTCGCCTGCGATTCACTCTGACCGACGCTGAAAATATCAATAAGTGTGACCGCATTCGCATTGTATAACATTTGATTTTCAAAAAGACGTGAAGCGAGCCGCCCCTCTTTCGTGTTACTTCCCGAGCGATTTATCCCAAATGTTTTTGATTTCTCAACATAATACTGCTTATATGCAATTTTTGCCGATGCGTAATCGCCGTTCATAACAGCCTTTTTCACATCGTCCATGCTGAGTCCGGCTGTTCCCGACGGAGCTTCATAGTTAATTTTACCTGCATTTGTCCATCTTTTTTGAGTGGAATCGTATACTCCGAAGAAATCGGCGTCGGACATAAACCCCGGATCCGAGAAACTGTATACTTTTGCACTGTCTGCATTTACCAATGCCACATTTGCAAATGCAACCGCAATGCATAACAATGCCGAGACTGCTCTTTTCATTTTCTTCATATCCACAAACTCCTTTATCTATTTTTCTGACATATAGTATATCCCGAATACCGGTCGCGTTCAATGCTCGCCTTTTGGAATAATTGTTTATATTTGTTTATGCAATTGTCTGCATTTGTTGTTGAATATTGATTTTAAACAAACAGGCCGGCATAAGTTAAAATCGTGACAATAACAATCAGTTATATGCCATTGCATTTCCCGCTTAATTACTTTATACTATTCATCGAGGTGATAATATGAATTGCATAATAAAGCAAATTTCCTGCATGCCGAAAGTACGAAGCTCATCTGACATGGATTGCCGTGAGATTAAGCATGCTTTCGCGGTAAAAGGTCAGCGTTTTTGCTACCAGATTGCATTTTCTTCGGTTGAATGCATTGACCTGGGAATCGAGGTAATCTCTCCCCTTAAAGAACACATAAAGCTTTATACGGTTGATAATGCCGTTATGGATATGCCCGTGTCACCGCTTTATAGCGACAGCGATTTCATAACGCGTTCCCCCGGAGTTATGCCGGATATATTAACTCCGGTTAACAGCTGCGATTTTCCGCTTCATATTGTAAACAGCGTCAGAGCGCTGTGGATCGATGTTAATATTCCGAAAGATTTAAACAGCGGCAGTTATAACATTGATATTTTAATAACCGAATCCGACATGGTAAGCGGCGACAAGCAAACGAAAACATGCAGCTTAGGCATTGACGTTATTGATGCAGAGCTTCCCGACGCGGAAGTAATTTACACACAGTGGTTTCATGGTGATTGTATAGCCGATATTCATCATGTTGAAATATACAGCGAGGAACACTGGAAATATATCGATGCTTATATGAAAACAGCTGCCGATTTGGGAATTAATATGCTCCTGACCCCCGTTCTGTCTTCATCCCTTGACGTTGCGGTCGGTGTGGTTCGTCCCTGCACTCAGCTTTTGGATATTACAAAAAGCGGCAGCAAATACTCCTTTGGTTTTGAAAAACTCAAGCGCTGGATTTCATTGTGTCAAAAAAACGGAATTGAGTATTTTGAAATCTCGCACCTCTTTTCTCAGGCAGGGCTTAAATACAGTCCGTGTATAAAAGTTATTGAAAACGGCAAGGAAAGTCTTGCTTTCGGCTGGCATGTTCCGGCACATGATTCATCGTATAAAGAATTTCTTGAACAGATGCTTCCTAAGCTGATGACATTTCTTGAAAATGAAGGAGTAGCCGGCAAATGTATCTTCCACATTTCCGATGAACCGGCAAAAGAACACCTTGAAGCATATCGCTATGCACACTCTATCGTTAAACCGTTAATCGGCAACTGCATGATTATGGACGCTATTTCCGATGTTTCATTCTATGAAAACGGTTTTATTGACTGCCCCGTGACCGCAATAGATCATCTTGACGAATTTCTTGATAAGAAGGTGCAACATCAATGGGCGTATAACTGCTGCGTGCAGCACGTAAAAACAAGCAATCGTTTTATGTCAATGCCTGCATACCGCAACAGAATTATCGGACTCCAAATGTATAAATATGACATTAAGGGGTTTCTTCATTGGGGATATAATTTCTACAACAGCCAATACTCAAGGTATAAAATTAACCCCTATATCACAACATCATCGGATATGGCATTTCCGTCCGGAGATCCGTTTTCGGTATACCCTTCAGCCGATGGCCCTCTCGCATCAACCCGCGCACGAATCTTCTTTCCCTGCAGGATATACGAATATGTAAATTACTTGAAAAACACATCGGCAAACGAGCTGTAATTGACTTGATTGAATCCGAAGCCGGTATGGAAATATCATTTACGCAATACCCTCGTAACTCTGATTTTCTTCCCGATATTTCCGAAAAGCTAATCTCCGAATTAAAAAAATACATATAAGCAAAAATGAAAACTGTCAACCGGCAGTTTTCATTTTTTGTTTCACCAATACATTTTCCAAGCCTTATTTATTTGCCGCATCAGCGCTTCCATGAAAAAGTAATCTCCGTATATCGCTGCCTCCGGTTTGTGTCCTGCCGGGCGAGAATACATCGCATCGGTCAAAATCACATTCGTTTCCGGTTTTTTTATGGCAGAATATTTTTCATAGAGAGTTACAAGCATCTTTTCCGCTGCGGCCGAATATCTTTCATCCGGAAAGTATTTATTCATTTCAAGTATCCCGCATATCGCAATGGCGGCTGATGAAGTATCTCGCGGTTCGTTTGATCCGTCGGAAAAAATCATATCCCAATACGGAATGCCATCCTCCGGCAGCATTGAAACGAATCGGTCGGTAAGCTTTCTGAAAGTGTGAAGAAGCGAGTTTTCTTTCGTATATGCATAGCAAAGCGCCGTGCCGCACACTCCCCATGCCTGCCCCCTTGCCCAACAGCTGTTATCGGAAAAACCCTGCGCCGTCATGCCTGCAATCGGTTTTCCCGTATAAAAGTCAAAGCTGTACCTGTGAAAAGTGGTTCCGTCCTCTCGGACAACATATTGAAGTACGGTTTTTAAATGTTTTTTTGCAATATGGGCATATTTAACGTTTCCCGACACGCCTGACGCCCAAAACAGCAGCGGTAAATTCAAGAGGCTGTCAATAATCAGGGAATACGAAGCCGGGTCGTCAATATCTCCCCACGCTTGAATAAACTCTCCCTTCTCATGATATCTTCCGATTAGGTGCTCTGCGGCCTCCAGCGCTGTTTTCTTTGCAGTTTCGGATTTGAAAAGCTTGTATTCCGCAACATTTGACAACGAATATATAAATCCCATGTCATGGTGATTCACTTCATATTTTTCCTCAATGCGTTTTTTTAATATTTTATTCAAATTTTCCAATGTATCTCTGAATATCTTCTTTTTCGTATACTCATAGCTCAAAGCAAGCATTCCGCACCAAAATCCATCCGTCCATTCTTTTCCGTGCGATGGGTGATATACATAGTCAGTGCTCTGGGCATACGGAAAATCCGCAAAAAATTTCTCTGTGTTTCGCTCTGTTACACTTACGCAAAAATCCATCATTTCATGCAATTTGTCTTCCGATATCATAAATTTAACACTCCTACCTATATTTTAAGGATAGCTATATTATAATAATCATCCTTTTTTCTGTCAATGGTCTGAATTTGAACCCGATTTCACGTTTAGCTAAAAACTGTGCCCTCCCGGCAAAAATTGACACAAATAACTTCAAAAAATGAAACGTATTGCAATATTTCGTTGATTTACGAATAATAACCGCATTTATTTCACGGTTTGCTTGATAATGAGCCTCTGCCGGTTGATGTACCGGCGAAAGAACGAAGCAAGCCAAAGGTAACTCTCCTCGGCACAAACCTATTATACGGCCGCTCATGGACAGGAGACTGTCACGCATTTTTTATACATTAAGAAGCCTCGGAGGTTCTTTCCTCGTTATAAGAAAAATCAAGCCACAATATATCTATTTCTCCATAGTTTGAAAATAATTCTGTCAGTTGATCGTGCATATATTTCGCTATTGTCAACCTATTTTTGAGCTATTGTCAACCTATTTTTAAGTTTTTGGTTGACAATTCGGGTAATCTTTGATACAATACATTCCGGCAGAGGTTGTAAAATGAGTTTTTTACATTCCCTGTCAAGGGTCAAAACCGAAAGGGTGTCAGGAATGAATACGTCTGATAGAATCAGAAATGCGGCTTATGCCGCGATGTTTGCCGCTTTGCTTGCAGTTTGTTCATGGATAACCGTTCCGGGAACGGTACCGTTCACAATGCAAACATTCGGCGTGTTTTGTGCGCTGCTTCTGCTCGGCGGAAAGCTCGGAACATGCAGCATACTTCTGTTTATACTGCTCGGCGCGCTCGGCGCACCGGTGTTTTCGGGCTTCCGCGGCGGAATCGGCGTGTTTGCCGGAACCACCGGCGGTTATATTGTCGGATTTGTTTTCACGGGGCTTATCTTTTGGGCGGCTGTGAAGCTGTGCGGCAATTCAGCCGCGGTTAAAACGGCGGCGCTCGCCGCAGGACTTGCCGCGTGCTATGCTTTCGGAACTGCATGGTTTGTTTTTCTATACACAAAAAACACAGCGGAAATAACTTTTTCCGCCGCGCTTTTAAAATGCGTTGTTCCATTCATAATCCCCGACTGCGCAAAGCTTGCGCTTGCTCTGTGGATTGCGCCGTTGCTGCGCCGCCATATCCGCTCGCTGAACAGCACAATCTGACAGGCAGGTAACGCAACAAATAAAACGCTCACACTTTCAGCGGTGTGAGCGTTTTATTTGTTGCGTTACTTGATTGCCTTATACCTGAGCAGCGGAAGTGTGACAAAAAGCATGAGAAATTCCGCAGCCGCCGTGCCGAGCCAGATTCCGTTCAGTCCGAACAGCGCGGGCAGAAGCAGAATCATGATAATCTGAAAAACGAGCGTTCTGAGAAACGATATTACGGCGGAAATCACACCGTTGTTCAGCGCGGTGAAAAATGCCGAACCGAATATATTTATTCCGCAGAACAGGAAATTAAACGAGCAAAGACGAAAGCCGTGGCAGGTCATATCAAAAAGTCTGCGGTCGTATCCTACATAGATTTTTGCAAGCAGGGGTGCAGCCGTCAGTGAAATAACAAGCATTGCCGCCGAAACGCAGCACAGAATCGCCAGGCTTTTTTTGAGCAGACTGAAAAGCTCGTCTTTATTCCCCGCACCGTAATGAAAGCTCACAATCGGGGCGCAGCCGAGCGAATATCCGAGAAATGCCGACACAAAAATAAAGTTGACATACATTATCACGCCGTATGCTGCAACGCCGTCCTTACCGGCAATATTCAGAAGCTGAATATTGTAAATAATATTCACGATTGAAAGCGAAAGGTTGGTAAGCATTTCCGAAGAGCCGTTTGCGCAGCTTTTCAAAAGCACCTTCCCGTGAAATTCCGGGCGCACAAGGCAGAGCGAATCGTCTTTCTTTTTCAGGAAAAAGAAAAACGGAATAACGCCGCCGACAATATAACCGGCAACCGTTGCAATTGCTGCGCCGGTGACGCCGAGCTCGAGCGCCGAAATAAATACCCAGTCCAAAAACGCATTCGTCAGCCCCGATACAACGGTGACATACAGACCTGTTTTCGGCATTTCGGCAACGGAGAAAAAGCTTTGAAAGCTGACCTGAAGCATGTACGGCACAAGACCGATAAGCAATATTCTGCCGTATGCAACACAATCGGGAAGCAGCTCCTTGTCCGCGCCCATTTTTATTGCAATCGGGCGGATAAAAATAATCCCGATTACCGACATTATAAACGCTGAAACGCAAAGCGCCGTTATCAGCATTGAAAAATACTTGTTTGCCTTTTCGCGGCTGCCCTCACCGAGCGTTTTTCCGACAATAGCGCTGCCGCCCGTGCCTATCATAAAGCCGACAGAGCCAAGCCCGAACACAAACGGCAGAATAAGATTAACCGCGGCAAATGCATTGCTGCCGACGCAGTTTGAAACAAAAAGGCCGTCAATCACACCGTAGATTGAGGTGAAGATCATCATTATAACAGGCGAAACGGTGTACCTCAGAAGTTTTTTATAAGTAAAATGATCTGAAAGCCGAATCTCCATAACAAAAAAATTCCTTTCCGTAATGACAAAGCAAGGGCGGCTTCGGAATTGACCGAAAAACCGTCCTTTTACATAGGCATATGACCTTATCATTACTCTTTATCTATTATTTATCCGTAAACCGCGTTTTATACGCCATTCGTGCCATGGCACGCGCCAGGGAAGCCTTTGACTGATAATACTCGAGCTTGCTCTGATGCTGCATGAGCCGCTCCTCTGCACGCTCGCGCGCCTCACATGCGCGGATAACGTCAATATCCTCGGGGCGTTCTATATAATGTGAAAGCATTGTAACCTCTCCGCCGGCAACGCACACAAAGCCCGTTCCCGTGAGCGCATTCACTGTTTCACCGTCCTCGCGGCGAAAGCTCATTGCGCCGTTGGTGATTGCGATAACCATGCTTTCATGGTCCGCCATAATCTGCATCAGACCGTCCTCCGCCGGAATGGTGAGGATTTCCGCGCCGCCCTCGTAAAATACCTTATCGCAGGCAATTACCTTAAGCCTGAATATTTTTGCCGCCATGCGGCGTCACCCCTTTTCCGCTCACTTTTCATTCTTAGCCTTTTCGACGACATCGTCGATTGTGCCGACATTGAAGAACGCGGATTCGGGATATGCGTCCATTTCGCCGCTGATAATCGCCTCAAATCCGGCAATTGTGTCCTTAAGCGGCACATATTTTCCGGGAATACCGGTGAAATTCTCCGCAACGTGGAACGGCTGCGACAGAAATTTCTGAAGCTTGCGCGCGCGGTAAACCGTCAGCTTATCGCTGTCCGAAAGCTCATCCATGCCGAGAATTGCGATAATATCCTGAAGCTCCTTATATTTCTGCAAATACTCCTGAACCTTGCGTGCCGTTTCGTAATGCTCCCGGCCGACAACATCTGCCTCCAGAATACGCGAGGAGGATTCAAGCGGATCAACTGCCGGATAAATGCCCTGTTCAACTATTTTACGTGAAAGAACCGTCGTTGCGTCCAGGTGAGCAAACGTTGTTGCCGGTGCAGGGTCTGTAAGGTCATCCGCCGGAACATAAACTGCCTGAACGCTTGTTACGGAACCGTTTTTTGTTGACGCGATACGCTCCTGCAGCGCGCCGAGCTCCGTTGCCAGCGTCGGCTGATAACCGACTGCGGACGGCATTCTTCCGAGAAGCGCCGAAACCTCACTGCCTGCCTGAACGAAACGGAATATATTATCGATGAACAAAAGCACGTTTCTGTGCTGCTCATCGCGGAAATATTCAGCCATTGTAAGCCCCGTTTCGGCAACGCGCATACGCGCTCCCGGCGGCTCGTTCATCTGACCGAACACAAGCGTTGTTTTATCGATAACGCCCGACTCCGTCATTTCAGTCCAAAGGTCGTTACCCTCACGCGAACGCTCTCCAACGCCCGTGAATATCGAATATCCGCCGTGCTGCGTTGCAATATTGTTTATAAGCTCCTGAATAAGCACCGTTTTGCCGACGCCTGCGCCGCCGAACAGACCGATTTTTCCGCCCTTTGCATAGGGTGCGAGCAGGTCGATAACCTTAATTCCCGTTTCAAGAATTTCAACAACGGGGCTTTGATCTTCAAATTTCGGCGGTGCGCGGTGAATTGATCTGTGCGGAGCGTCATCGAGCGGCTCTCCGCCGTCCAGCGTTTCGCCGAGAACGTTAAACAGTCTGCCAAGTGTTTTTTCACCGACCGGAACCGATATTGCGCTGCCCGTTGCCGTGACCTCCATATCCTTGTGAAGCCCTTCTGACGGAGCAAGCATTATGCAGCGGACGGTGTTGTGCCCCGTGTGCTGCGCAACCTCCATAACACATTCGCGATCACCGCTTTTCACGCGGAGCGCTTCTTTTATTTTAGGCAACCTGCCGTATTCAAATTCCACATCGACAACGGGACCGGAAACCTGAACAATTTTTCCCTTTTCAGTCATACAGCTTACCTTCCTCTTTCTTTTTCTTTTTCTGCAAAAGAACCTTTGCACCGCCGACAACCTCGCTGATTTCCTGCGTTATTGCTGCCTGGCGGACGCGGTTATACTCTATGTCAAGCTCGCGGAGCATATCCGCGGCGCTGTCGTTTGCGGACTGCATTGCCGTCATTCTGGAATGCTGCTCGCTGCAAAACGATTCGATAAGCGCGCCGTAGACATATCCCGAAATATAGTTCGGAATAATCGCATGGAGCACGCTTGTTTCCGACGGGTAAAAGCTCATTTCGCGGTTATCCGCGCCGAGGCTGCCCATCTGCTGAAAGTCCGGGCGGCTGAGCGGAAGCAGCTTTTCCATAACCGTTTCGCACTGCGCTGCGCCCTTGTTTTTCGTGTAGATAATATAAACCTCATCAAGCTTGTTGTCAAGATAGCGGTCAAGCACGCGCCCCGTGATTCGCCTTGCACGGTTCACTGTGGGGTTATTCGCCGTGAAATTAAAGTCGGAAACCGTTTTTATGCCTCTGTGCATAAAATAC
>CAJJUC010000011.1 GCA_905195005.1 uncultured Eubacteriales bacterium
AAAAATAATTATTTTAAGGAAAACAGAATTCACAATTAAGGAGAAATGACGTGGTTAATTATGATATTTTAAATGGGAAGGAGAGCATTTGGATTAATCCAAGGCTTATTCCTTATGACATAATAAGAGCTTCTAATGAACTTATTGTTTCAGACGAAGACATTTTTGATGCAGAAGAACGCTTGAAACGATTTGCTCCTTTCCTGATGAAAAAGTTTCACGCAACACAAAACAGTGGCGGAATAATTGAATCTGAATTACGTGATATACCGCAATTACATATGGCGTTACAAGAAAGATACTCATGTGAAATTCCGGGTAGATTGATGCTAAAAATGGATAGCCATTTAGCGATATCCGGTTCTGTTAAAGCCCGTGGAGGATTTTACGAAGTATTAAAACACGCAGAAGACCTTGTATTGAAAAACGGAATAATTACAAAGGATGATTGCTACACCAGATTTGCTGATGATGATGTGAGAACTTTTCTTAGTAATTATACAATTCAGGTTGGTTCTACAGGAAATCTTGGTATGTCTATTGGCATTATGAGTGAAGCCCTGGGATTCAATGTAATTGTTCATATGTCATCGGATGCAAAGCAATGGAAAAAGGATTTACTTCGCAAAAGAGGGGTACAGGTTATAGAATATAATGATGATTATAGCGGAGCTGTAAGCGAAGGCAGAAAGAACTCAAACAGAGTTGAAAATAGTTATTTTATTGATGATGAATGGTCAATAGATTTATTTCTTGGGTATGCCGTTGCTGCAAATAGGTTACGAACACAATTGATTGAAAAAAATATTTCAGCAGATGAAAATCATCCTTTAATTGTTTATATTCCGGCAGGGGTTGGCGGAGCCCCAGGGGGAATCTCATATGGTTTAAAACGTATTTATGGCGATAATGTTCATTGCTTTTTTATAGAGCCTACACAATGTCCGTCTTTGCTTTTAGGCATGGCTACGCAAAGATTTGAAAAGGCAAATGTACGTGAATTCGGAATAACAGGAATAACAGAAGCAGATGGATTGGCATGTGCTTCTCCATCCGGTTTTATAACCCGTATTATGAATAATATAGTTTCTGGAATTTTCACTGTTAAAGATGGCAGATTATATGATTTTTTACGTATGCTTGATGAAACAGAAAATATCAGAATTGAGCCATCTGCATGTGCAGGTTTTATTGCTCCCATAAATTTGACTAAGTATAAAGAGCTTGAGCAGTATTGTATGGAACATAATTTATCATTGGATAAACTTCAAAATACGACTCATATTGTTTGGGCAACAGGAGGGAGCCTTGTTCCCGAAAATATAATGGAACAGTATTTAAATACAGCGCTATAAATTTATCATATATCAAAAGGAGATAAAATAATATGTCGAAAACAATACTTACGTTTAAAAAGATAAAGCTTTTATCAGCAGACATTGGCGAAGTAAATCCAATGCCTGACTTGATGAACGTATCATATATTCACGCTGAATACGAAACGACACCGAACATAACTGATGAAGATAAAAAGTATTTTGGAAAAGGAATGATTGACACAATCTTGCCGTACCTTTCACAGGACGGCTACAACAGAAACGTTAAAGAAATTGAAATAGAGGCTGCAGTGTTAGAGAATGATATGCTTTGCGCAACATTTTTACCCACTCTTGGCGGCAGATTATGGAGCTTATACAACAAAAAATCAGGCGTGGATTTGTTATATGTTAATAAGGCGATTCAACCCGGAAATCTTGCAATCAGAAATGCGTGGTTTGCAGGCGGTGTAGAATGGAACGTCGGAATAAAAGGACACACTCCGTTGACATGTGCTCCGATGTTCGCTGCGGAAAGCGCCAACAGTAAGGGCGAGCCCATTTTATCTATGTATGAATATGAGCGCAAACGTGAGGTTGTGTATGGAATAAATGCTTATCTGCCTGATGACGGAGAAACACTGTATATTAGAACAACGATTGAAAATAAAACCGATAAAAAGCCGTATATGTATTGGTGGTCAAATATTGCCGTGCCCGAAAAAGATGTTCGGGTTTTAACCGATGCGGATGAAATGTTTTCTTGCGTATATGGGGATAACCATTACATAATGGATAAAATTCCCGCGCCGATTTTTGAAAATGTGGATATATCTTATCCGGAGCGTGCACCATACGCAGGTGATGTGTTCTTTATTCTTGATAAAAATGATAATAAAAAATGGATTGCATCTTTAGATAAATCAGGAACGGGGCTCCTTCAATACTCCACTCCTGAGCTGCTCGGCAGAAAAGTTTTCTTTTGGGGGAAAGGACAGGGCGGAAGAAACTGGAATAAGTTTTTAACATATTCAGATGATGCATATATAGAGATTCAGGCCGGCCTGTTAAGAACGCAAATGGAGCATATGCCTATGCCGGAAAACACAACATGGTCTTGGACCGAGTGCTATACAACTGCTTATAATGCAAAGGTTGACGGAGATTGGAAAGCTGTTGCCGCAGATATGAAAGCATATGTGGATTCTCTGCCGAATCCCGCTGAAGCGGATATTCCGCTTGATTCAAAGAAGACGATCCGACAGATGGGCAGCGGTTGGGGCGCTATGTGCAGAGACGCAATAAGTGATTTCTATGAATTTCCGTCTGCTTCAATTGACAAAATGCAGTCAGATTGGATTAACTTGGATGAGCGAGGATATTTGCCTGATAATGACGGCGTGTTTCCTCCGGTGAGCTATATGGTTAATGAGAAAACGCTGATAAAACTTGAAAATTCATTGACGAACGAAAAAGCGAATCATTGGTACACATATTTGCATCTCGGATTGGCAAGATATGTTAACGGTAATATCAGCGGCGCTGAAGATGCATGGAAGAAATCCTGCTCAATGAAAGAAACTGCATGGAACAACCGCAATTTAGCAATGCTTTATAAAAACGTGCTTGGTGATCCCGGGCAGGCGCTATACCACGCCAAAAAAGCTTTAAAATCAGCGAAAACAGAGTGCAGAGGACTTATTGCTGATTGCGCCAAGGTTTTTGTTGAGTGCGGCGCCCCGCAGTATTGGTTAAAAACATTTGAAAAATTGTCGCCTGCATTAAAAGAAAACGGTAGAATGCGTTTGTATGTTGCGATGGCATATATGGCAATGGGAAATAATGATTTGGCAAAAACAATTATTAATGAAAACTTTAAGATGGATGATATAAAGGAGGGTGAACTTTCCATTTCGGCAATTTGGCAAGATTTATACGGAGATTTGAATTCTTTACCCAAAAACCTGAATTTCAGAATGCATGACAAATAAATTTTCTCTTAGTATATTAATGATATGGCTTATTTTTTCAGTGAGGTAGAACGTTATGACAAAAGCTAAACTTGCAAACCACAACGGATATCCGGCTATAATCATAGATGGAAAGCCGTATCCTCCCATGGCAATGACAATAAGGACAAGGACGGACAGCAAAAATATCAAAACCGACTATGAGTACTATAAAAAATTAGGTGAATCGGGGATTAAAATTTTCTATGTTTATTGTGAAACCGTGTGGTTATACGATAACGCAAAGGAGGTTTTTGACCATGAAGCAAGCATAATTATCGATGCCGTTCCCGATGCATATATAATTCCGAGGATTTCTCTCCATCCGCCCAAGAAATGGATGGATGAAAATCCTGATGAAATTGTTCAATATTCGGACGGAAAACCTGTTATCACCCGATTCCGTTCGGAAACATACAGCGCCACTTTAAAAGGAATGTATTCTTTGTGCTCTGAGAAATGGCGTAAGGATGCGGGGAAAGCGCTGATGGAAATGATTGATTATTTTTCCGGGCTTCCATATGCTGACAGAATTATAGGGTATTTTCTTGCGGCAGGCGGAACAAGCGAGTGGTATTACTATAACCCTATGGAAAATTTTGAAACGGGAGCATATGCGGACACTTCAAAAGCATTTAAAACAGAGTTTGAAAAGTTTTTAAAAGAAAAATATGGCAAAAAAGCTCCCGAACCTATCATTCCTGATATCAGCAGTCGATATTACGCAGAAAAAATTGATGATGAAATGTATAATATTCCACGTGTGCGCCCTGCGGAGCCTGCTCCGAAGCCTCCCAAAAAAGCTGCACATATCGGCGCATTTCTTGATGTTGATAACTATCAGCATACGGCGGATTTTTACAGAGCATGGCACTTGGGAACAGCAAACAGCATTATCTGTTTTGCAAAGCTGCTAAAAGAACGTGATGCGGATAAGCTTGTCGGTGCGTTTTACGGCTCATGGGGGGGCAGCGAAATAATATGGGCTTCCAACGCCGGCGGCGTTATGAAGCTGTTAGAGTGTCCGTATCTTGATTTTCTGTCAAATCCCGGAGTGTATGAAAACAGACAACCGGGCGGTTTCACAGGTCAAAGACAGATGCCTGATTCTTTCAGATTACATAAAAAAATGTACATTATAGAAGAAGACACGAGAACTCACGCTGAAAACGCATATTTCAGAGATTTATTTGAGTTATTTACAGTTGAAGATACTGTAAATGTTTTAAAAAGAAATTTTGGCAGAAACATTTGCGAAGATGTGCAGGCATGGTGGTTTGATCAGCATATCGGCGGCGGCAGATATAAATTCCCGGAGGTTTACAGCCTTTTTAATAGACAGCAGGAAATTGCCGAAATGTCATATGCAATCGATAGAAAGAAAGAAAATGAAATAGCTTTTATATATGATGAAGAAAGTTTGCATATTGTTTCAAAACAGACAACAACAGAAATTGTTGAAATGTTCAGAAATTATGAAATTGCAAAATTGGGAGCGCCAGCAGATCAGTATTATCATAATGATATGTCCGATCCAAATATGCCCGACTACAAGCTGTATGTATTTTTTAATTGCTTTTCATTATCTGATACCGACAGAAAAACTATTAAAAACAAGCTCTCGAAAAATCATGCAACCGCATTGTTTATATATGCGTCCGGAATCGTTAATCCCGACAGCAAAAAGAAATTCAGTGCGGAAAACGTGTCGGATTTAACAGGTATGAAATGCGTGGTTGTTGATGATAAAATCACTCCGGCATTTAAAGTTAATGATGAAAAAATTGATTATACGGAGGTCAATAAAATTTATGGTCTTTTTGACAGAGAACATAAAAATAATATTGGATTTGAAAACAGACATATAAAACGGAGCTATTTATATCCGTACATTGCCGTAAAGGATGACGCAGCCGAAATTCTTGCAACTTTCTGCGAAAACAATGAAGCTGCCATAACCAGAAAAGAAACGGGCGGATACACATCTATCTTTTACGGCGCTAAAATCCTATCGGCAGAGCTTCTCAGGGGAATTGCAAAAGGCGCCGGATGCCATATTTATGAAGAATGCGGCAATGTTCTTTACGTAAATAAAAATTTCCTGACGATTCATGCATCTCATAGCGGAAGAGTTAGAATTTCTTTGCCCGAGAACAGGAAAGTTTATGAGCTTTATGAAAAAAAATCATATGGTGAAAATGTAAAAGAATTTGAATTGGATATGAAGCTCGGGGAAACCAAAATGTTTAGACTTGAAGGTGTTAAATAAGTATTGTATCATATGGCGGTTCATGGTAAGAAGCGTTATTGTAAAATGACCGAAAGAATTGTTTGTAGAAGGAAAGGACGGTATCATATGAAAAAACTGATATCATTATTGTTGTTATTCTCCTTGTTGCTGACCACAGCTGCGATTGTGGACATTGGCGCCGTTCATGCAGCGGGTGAATTAGCCCTTCAGGTTGGGGATAATATCTCAGTATACGCTGACGGAACAATATCGGTGTTGTCAACAATCCCGGATTATAATACAGATTATAAGCTTTATTTAAACGACATTGAAGTTGAAAACCTGACATTTACTCAAATAAATGCGCCATCGCCGGACTATACCGGTTATTGGATAGACGGAACAGTTCCAAGTGGGATTTATATAGGAGAAAACACATTAAAACTTACGGATGGTTCATCAGGTGTTGAAAAAAACGTAACCTTAAAGAGAAGTGAAAACGGACGCACCTATATGCAGTATGATGGCGGCGATACAGCTGCAGCAAGAGCTATTGATAACGTTACATACAGCAGCGGAAATCCTATTGTTGAAGCCGGAACAGATGATGACAGCGACTATGGAAATATTATTAAATTTAAAGAGTTTGGTGTATCGGAGGGAGGATATGCTCAAATAGACAGAACAAATAAGCTTCCCGATGGCAGCACGAGCGATAGTAATTTGATGAATAACGGCAACGGTATGCACTCGGGCATAATTGATATTTCCTTCGATTATAAAACAAATATTGAAAATTTAAGACTGCAAATCAATACCTCCTACTCAAGATGGACCGACGCATATTTTAACAAAGCATACTATAGTCCGGAAGCCGGCAGCGGCGGTGCGGGCTATGTTCAGTTTTTTAACAGCAGCAGGTATTTCGGCGCCGGCGGTTACGGAAACGTTGGACAATATGATGTGGGGGCATGGAACTCCGGTGTTTTAAGAATTGATTTAAACAGCAAAACCTATGTAATATTAAACAACGGCGCCCCCCAAAGATATGGGAAATTTTCGGTGTTAAACGGATTAACATCTTTTAGATTAATTCCCGACTGCGGTTCAGGTCATGCGGCAGGATCCTATCTCTATTTTGATAATATAAGTGTAACAGGCGGTGAAAACTTTACCGATGCAGAAAGTGTCGTTTTGAAATATAACGACGGGCGGAGCGAAACATATAGCAACGCTGCTTTAAACTCTTTCGGCGTTACATCAATCAGTGTTCCGCTGACGCCGGGTGTCAGCGTCGACGTGAGCAACGTTTCGCTTGTAGACGAAAACGGAGATATCGTTCCGGCTTCTGTAACTGCAGAGAATGACGCTGCAGTTATAACTCCGGAAACAGATATGCTTGCATCGGGCAGGTATTATATTGTTTTTGATGAAGTCACATATAACGGACAGACTCATGTTGTGCCAAGCGGAATTCCTTTTGAGGTTGACTGCTCTCCGTCGATTGTTTATCCTGTAAACGGTGAAACCATTGAAGTAAATTCAAGCAGTGACACGCTCAAAATGAAGGTTATCGTCCCGCCCGGGTATATAAGCGCCGGAGTATTGTTTGACGGAGAATTGTTTAAGGAAATTGCCGTTGAGGATAATAAAGCGGCATATGAAATTGAAGGAATCATTCCCGAATCTGCGAGCATCGGCGAATCTCATACCTTGAGCCTTATCACTTCGGACAGTGACGGCAATGATAGTACGGAATCGGTAAATGTTTCATTTAAACGAAACGGAAAGCTCATTTATTTCATGAACGACGGTGATACAGCCGATATTCCCGCCGGTACCATAACAGGCGGAAATATTACCGCCGGCATTCCGTCGATAATAGGTAAAATAACTGCTGAAGATTGGCAGCCGACGGCCCCCGAGGATCTTGTTCACGGAAAGGTACTGCAAGTAAGTACAGATTCAGACGCAGGTGTATCTTTGTCGAATAAGCTTCTGATGCAGTTAGACAGCTATACAACCAATTCAAATGCAGCAGACTATTTTGACGCAAACAGCGGTATCTGTGAATTGGTATTTGATTATAAATCCAATATTGCAACTCAGATACGAGTTGCTACAAGAAATGGTCTGGCAAATCAAAACAGCGGCAGCTATAACTTTAATCCTTATTATGTCATATTTGACTCTGCAAATTCGGACAACAAGTGGAATACATTTAAAATTAAGTATGATTTTAACACCAAAAGCTTTGAAGTGTACCATAAAATTGACGATGCAAGCAGCAATGAATTTACATTTGTAACCGGCGGCACATATCAGAAATTCCCCAAGTTTACAGCGTTCCGTATGGAAGTATACAGTACGGGAACCACTCTGGCTAAAGGAGAGTATTTCTATATCGATAACATTAGGGTTGAAGGCGCTGTCAAGTTTCCGGGCTGCGAAGAGGTTGTGTTTACAGACGGTGGAGGCAACGTCATCTCACCGGACATAAATGGAAAAGCAGACTCTTACGAGCTTAAAAAGATTAATATTTACGTTTCTAACGAAATAGAAAACACGGAAAATAACCTTTTCTTTGAACAGGCTGACGGCGCCTCTGTTGATGCTGATGTAACTTATAAAACAGCTAAAGTATCTGAAACAGAGAACAAGTACATCATAACTGTTGAACCCGGGGAATTGCTAAAAGACGGCGATTATAATTTATTTATCGGCAAGGATGTGACATATAGAGGAGAAAGCTACGGCATCAAAACAAAAATACCTTTTTCAATCAAATGCCGTGATGTGCAGATTATTGCACCTGAAAATGCTGCTCAAATTGAAAACACAGAAACAGTTTCCCTAAGTGCATTTGTAAAAAATGCTTCAAATATTAAATTTGCTGTCGGCAGCGCCGGGGGAGAGCAAGTAGTAAAAGAATTTACTGCAGGTGATTGCGGTGAATATAAAGAATACAGCTATGTATGTGATATGACGCAGGAGTCAGTCAAAAATATAAGTGATGATGGAGATGTATATTTTAAGGTTATATATAACGGAAAAAACGCTTCAAGAGCTTTTAGATTTATATATGATTGGACAGCTGCGGAGTGGATTACAAAGATTAAAACTTTTCCGTCTCAGACAGATAAAGATGCCTTCCTTGCGTCAATGGCGGCAGATTTAAATATACTTGGCAATGAGCTCTATACAACGGGGTCCGGACAAAGTATCATCAATCTTATATGTGAAACGGTGTCAGCAGCATCCATTGCAACATTAAAGGATCTTCGTGAATATGTGCAGAAAATTCTGGTTTTAAGTGCATACAACACAGGCAACGAAAAGGTTGTTGAAGGCGGAACGCTTCAGTATGCGGATGCATTGGGTCTGGTTGATACGGAAGGCAAAGCAATCGGATTGTATGAAGAATATCTTAACGATCTATCTTCAGAAGGTATGAACTCGGTAAACAAAGGTCTGCTTGGCAGGAATTTTATAACATCGGAAGACTTTAAAGCTAAAATGAACGAGCTTGTGCTCTGCCACGCTATGGTTGACAATAAAAAATTCGGCGGAGGTCACGTGGAAAAATTAATAACAAAGTATTCAACCGAATATGCAAATGCGGGATTTGATATTAGCGCATATAACATGCTTGACAATAAAAACACATTCGGGATAATCTTTGCGAACTCAGCAGCTGCCACATTAGCGCTCCTGAAGGACGAATTTAACAGCTTATGTAAAAATCCGCCTTCTGACGGCGGGAACGACGCGCGTCCGTCGGTTCCATCAGGCAGATTTGGCGGAGGCGGCGGAGCAGCATTTTACACGACTTCGCCTGCGGACAACACGCTGCCCGGCGGCAATGGTGCATTTAACGATATTTCTTCTGCTCCATGGGCGGAAACAGCTATAACCACATTGTATAAAAAAGGAATTATCTCAGGCAGAGGAGACGGCTCGTTTGGCTGCAATGACACTGTAACGCGTGCTGAATTTGTAAAGATGATAGTTTTAGCTCTCGATATTCCCGATACTGATGGCAATGTTAAATACGATGACGTGTTAGAAACTGATTGGTTTGCAGATTATATCAGGCGCGCTGCTCTTAAAGGACTTATCAAGGGCAGCAACGGCCTTTTTAATCCCAATGAAATTATTACAAGACAGGATGCGGCAGTTATTATTTTTCGTGGCTTGCCATCATTGGAAAAGGGCGATGCTCAGTTCAATGATAAAGATGATATTGCTGATTATGCACTTGAAGCAACAGGCGCTTTGGCTAAAGAAAAGCTTATAAAAGGTATGGGCAACAATCTTTTTTCGCCGTTGACATCACTCACACGCGCTCAAGCGGCACAGCTTGTCTATAACATACTGATGAGAGGGTTGATTAAATGAAAAAGGTAATATTGTCTCTTTTGCTTGTTTTAATATTTGCTTCACTTTTTGCAGCTTCTGTTTATGCAGATGAAACTACGGATTATACTGACTTGAAATTTGCTAAGGCTTTTGCAATAGTTTCGGATGAAGAAACAGACGTTGACAGCGCTCTTACAAGAATTCAGCTTGCGGAAATGTTTTACAGGGCAATTTTCGGCGATTTGAATTATGCTGCAGGTGCAGCGGACGTTGGTTTTAACGATGTGCCGGATGAAAAAAAACACATCGCGGGCGCTATGAGTGATTTGGGCATTATGAATGGCTACAGTACTGTAATCTTTGGCTCTGATGACGGCGTTACTTACAATCAGCTTATGAAAGCCTTCGTCTCATTTCTGGGCTACGATGCGCCTGCACAGAGTAAGGGAGGGTTCCCGTCAGGTTATCTTGCACAGGCTAACAGATTAAGGCTCAGCCTCGGAACGCAGGAAAATGCCGGCAGTTACGTGAGCTTAGCTGCGGCGCTCAAGCTTTTCAAACAGGCATTGAATATAGATATGGCTGTTTTTCAAGACGAAAAACTTACAATTTTAAAAGATGAAAATTACCTGAAGCATTATAGGGGCATAGATATAACTGAGGGGATTATAACAGGTAATTTCCTTACAAACTTATTGAGCGGCGAATTGTGCAGCTTTGGAAAAGTTTATTTAGATGGAAAAATTATGACCGTGGACAGCAGCGCATCCGGCATAGAAGATGAGCTTTGCAACAAGGTAATCGTGTATTATGAGAGGATAAATTCTCAGGATATTATTCGTTATTATGAAAAAAAGTCCGATGACAGCCTTGAAATAGATGCTGATGATTTAATAGCTGCCGATAACAGTACCGTAAAATATTTAGATGATGGCAAAGCAAGAAAAGCGTTTTTATCTTCTGCTGCGCAGGTTGTATATAACGGTTCATACCTTGCGTCTTATTCTTCGGCAGACCTAATGCCTTTTTCGGAAAAAAACGGAAACCTTCGGCTGATCGACAAAAACGGTGATGGCAGCTATGACTTCATTGTCGTATCAGCATACGATTCCTATTTGGTGAAAAATGTTTTTGATAACATAATATACTGTGATCGCGGCAATGCTCCTGCCACGCAGGTGGATTTGACGGATTATAAGGAAAGAAATATTGATATAAAGAATATTTTGGGCGAGCCGATTACAATTGATGATATCAAAAAGGATCAAATTGTAAATGTGTTTGCGGATAAATCGGGAAAGGTTAAAAAAATCATAGTTACACGCGATGCCATTACGGCTGTAATAGAAAGCATTGAAAAAGGCGAAACAAGTTTGAAAAAAATTACACTCAATGGTGTGGAGTTTGACGTATCTTCAAGCTATTGGATAAAGGATAGCCGGAGCATGTTGAAAACGGGGAAAACCGCTAAAGTATATTTTAATTGTGACGCAAAGATTGCGTATATAGATGTTGATGGTACTTTAAATGATGGTGTATCAGTAGGACTTTTACTGGCCGCTGTTAAAAGAAAAGGTTTGGATGACGGTGTTGATATCAGACTCATGACTCAAGAGGGTGAGTTTATTAGCCCGGAGGTGCCCGAAAAACTTAAAATTAATGAAATATCGCAAAAAGGGAATACAATTCCGGATGTGGCGGAGCGTAATAATGACGGTAAATTGGTTGTACAGCCTGTGATGTACAGTTTGAGCGATGACGGGACCAAGCTTAAATCAATAAAGTTTCCGAAAGGATTGCTTCCGGTCGGCTTCCCTGACAGAGAGCAAAAGGAAAACGGATTTTACGAGATTGACAGAACTAAGTTTGATTCTTTTCTCACACAGAGTGAGTACTATGGCTATACTAAAAAAGCCGAGGGACTTAATCAGTTTGGCGTAGCGCTATCAATTGCCGATAAGCCGGTTATGTTTTCTTCGAAAAGCGATGTTTACAGCAGAGATAAGGATTATACAGTAACTACACAAATCGACAAATCTGTTGAATTGGCTGAGGGTTACAGATTATGGGGAACGAAAGACCATGGCTTAACGGTTGATATTATTCTGAAATCTAAGGTTAGTAGTTTAAGCAGCGCTGCCAGCCCGGCTGAAGATAATGAAAGATGCCCTATTTTCATTGTGACTAAGGTTATCAATACTACTGATGAAGACGGTGACGATGCAGTAAAAATTGAAGGCAGTTATATGGAGGGTACAACACCAAACAAGGGATATTTTCTGATGAATGAAGATGACCTTAGAGAACAGTATCAGGCATGGGGCGGAACATATCCCAAGGCGGGGGACATATTACGTACAGAATCATTCGGAGAGTATAAAACCGTAAACAAAATCCAACTGTTATATTCAAGAGCAAACAATAAGTTTTGCGGTGACGGAGGTACTTACAGCAAAAATCCTACTGCTGCTACATTGGCAATAGTTGCTCACCGTTACGCTTACGGTAAAGTTTTGCTGTTAGATGGAGGTACTGCCCAGTTTGAAATAGATTGTAATAATGACATAGAGGAAGAGGTTACACCTCAGGAAAATGTAAAAGAGGTGCAGAACGTAGGCAAATTTAAGGGGATTTTTGAGTGTACGACAGAGAGCCGCGGAAAAAGATATGAGGTTAAAGAATCAACTCCGGAATGCATGCGTGATGTTAAGAACTTCGGTGAAGACGGGGCTTCCGATGTATTTGTATATAACCGCGGCTCAGCAGGTATTTGTATATTCGTGTTTAATGACTAAGGAGATGTTTTAATGAAAAGAACGATATCATTTATTGCAGCATTAACCATGTTTTTAATGATTTCAACATCTGTTTCTGCTGCACATTATAAAATTGATTATAGTTCGGTTGTTGATAATCCGGTATTAAAGAAAATAATTAAGAACTCCTTTAAAAATCGCAACAATGGACTTATTAAAGTGCCTGATGAGCATCCCCGCCTGCTTTTAACAAAGGAATATATAGAGTTTTTAAAGGAAAATAAGGACAGAGATGATATAAAACCGTCATATGACATGGTTATGACATACGCTGACAGGGCTTTGCCTGAAAAATTTGATACGCTTAGTGACGGGATAAATATACATCTTGCTTCCAGAGCATTTTGCTATGCAGTGGGAGCGGCTGATAAAAACTACGCAAGGACGACTGTTGATTTGGCTATAAAATATCTTGAAACTGCAGTTACATCCCAGACATATGTAATTTCTGTTTATAAGGATTACGGTATGGCCGCGCTGGCTTGCGCTGAAGTATACGATTGGTGTTACGGCGCTATGACCGGAGCGCAAAAAACAAAGCTCGGCGAGCTTATTCGCAATATGCTTTACAGCTCTAATCAGCCGTGCTCTCCCGATAAAGTCGAAGCGTGGTCACATATTGCAGATAAAGCTGTAGGTCAGCCGCTTATATATAACTGCGGTATAGCTATTGCATTGTACGACGAATATCCCGAAATTTACGAAACAATAATGCCGGTTGTGCAGGGGCCTATGGCTGAAATTGTTAAAATATACGGTCAGGCGGGAGCTCTTTCGGATGGCTCAATCGCATATTCGCGTGATTATTACGCATTCACCATAGCTACCATGTTTGAACGCATGGGTGCGGTGAATTTTTACGGCGATCAGACGCCAATAGGATATAAAATGCTTTATTCAAAAACTCCTTACGGGGCATATATTAAACAGGGTGATGACTTTTCCCAGCCAAATTATGTAATCGGTGAAAACAACGGAAGAACAGAGCTGCAGCGTAATTTTGCTTTCCCGGGCGTACAGTTTGAAGATCCTTATCTCTATTTCCAATATGCAAAGGTAGACAATAATTCAAAGAGTCTTGAAAAGCTTTTATATTACATTCCGAAAAAACAGATAGAACCTAAAACCCCTGATGATTTGCCGCTTGCATATTATGTCGGCGAACCGAGAAGCGAGATAATGGCACGCACTTCATGGCAGGATGGAATAAATTCGCCTGCCGCGGCAGCTTATATGAATATGAACAACAGGCGTACAGGTGACCATGACCATGCAAGCATAGGCAGCTTTCAGATTTATTACAAAGGCCCTCTTACTATGCCGGCAGGCATATATTCGGGTGAGGGCTGGGGAGGCAGCCACTGGGCAAACTTTGCGTCAAGAACTATAGCTCAAAATTGTATTACGGTTTATGATCCGAGCGAGAAATTCGTGTTTGGTGAAAAAACTGCGGAATCCAACGACGGCGGACAAAAAATGGTGAGAAGCAAAAGCGGCGGTTATGTAATTAATAAACTGGAAGAACATATGTCTGATTCCAATTTGAGAGCCGTGACCGAATCCCACTACATAGGACCTAATGAGAAAACGCCTGCATTCTCATACATAAAAGGAGATCTGACAAAAGCATATTCGGACAGCAAGATGGCGAGCTATAAGCGCGGTATGGTATTTATGGATCTGTTTAACGAGGAATATCCGGCAGCAATGGTGGTATTTGACCGCGTAGTTTCCAAAAACGCTTCTTTTCAGAAAAAGTTTCTGCTCCAGAGCTGTTTCGAACCTGCAATAGAAAACAACAGAATTATAATTACTGTGACAGAGGACGGCGCCAACGGCAAGCTTGTCAATAACACGCTTTTGCCCGAAAAAACAAACATTGAGGCTGTCGGCGGCAAAGGTATGGAATTCAGCGTAAACGGCGTAAACTATCCTCCGGAAAAACCGAGTACGGGTACGGAGTATTATATGGGTGGGTGGAGAAGTGAAATTTCACCGGCTGAGGAAAATAAAGAGGACATTTTCTTAAATGCAATGTACGTGACCGATGCTGAAGGAAATGCCGCTGATTTGGCTATGATTAAAGAGGAAACAGATAAAATGGTTGGAGTTACTGTTCGTGACAGGCAGGTTATGTTTTCGAAATCAGGTGAATTTATAGACGGTGAATTTGATGTAACTGTTCGTGATAACGGGTATGGCGAAGTTATGTGCCTGCTGACGGATGTTAAGGAGGGCAAGTGGAAGGTTGCGGGTAATAACACCGAGCTTATACTGGAATCAGCCGGTGACAGCCATTGCTTAATGTTTGCGGGAAATCCCGGTATGTATGTCGTTACACCATATACAGGATCCAATGCTGCTGTTCAGCTGAGCTTTGAAGAGGCTGAAAAAGAAAAACTGGGTGATTATCAGGTGACATATAATGAAAAGTTTATCCGTTTGCCTGATGAAACAAAGCTCATGCATAATGAAACTTACATTACCGGCAGCATATTTGAGCAGCTCGGTGTAAGGATTTCGAAAAACGGTGGGGTTTTATCTTTAGACAAGGGCAGCGTCACAGTGAAAATATATGATGGTGATAACAAACATATTGTGGCAAACGATATAAAATTTACGCTTCCGATTCCGATAGAAGATATTGGCGGTATTAAGTATATTCCGCTGACAGATGAAATAGCATCGATGTTCGGATTCAAAAAATCCTTTACAGCAAAAACACTTTTATGCAAGATTACAGACAGTGTTGCAGGCGAAGATGATGATGTTGTGCTTGAAAGAGAATTGCTGCCGAAAGCGGTGAATAAAACGTGCGGATGGTCACTTTTGGACGGAAAAAGCAGTACAGCTGCTCTTATGGCGGAATCCGAGACGATAGTATATGATTACGGAGATACTTGTTTTATAGACAGTGTTTATACAGCATCGGATGTCAAAAATTCGGACAGATATAAATACTGCATCGATGTGTATGTTTCCGCAGATGGTTCAAATTACATCTTCATAAAGACCATCAATGCCGGATCAAAGATCACGCAGCCTGTAGCTGCAGCGGCAAGATATTTAAAATTTGCCGTTAGGGGATTAAAGCCGTTTAATATGAGTGAACTAAGGGTAAGCGGCGAGATCAATAATGTAAAATACAAGCTTTTGCCCCTGCAAAGAAATTACGTTAAAGGCGAAAATATGCAGGTTGGAGTTTGTGTTGGAGAGAATTTAACGGATGCAGCCCTTTATATTGATGATAATAAAGTATTCGATCTCTCCGGATTTGAAGCAGGCATACACGAAATAACTATTGACAAATCTTATACAGACGCTATCGGCAGTCATGAGGTTACGGTCAGAGATGATACGGAAATATATGATTCCCGCACGGTTAGATTTGTAATTCCGAATAAAAAAAAGATGCTTTTTGATGAATCCTTTGATAACTTATCAATGAGTAAAATGAGGTTTGTCGCAAACAGCAGCAACGCAAAAAAAACATATGTGCCTTTAAATGGCGGGCAGGCATTGAAAATTTCCTTGCCCGATATGGTTAATGCCGGCGGCGCACCGTTTATATTGGTCGATAACCTTAAATCCATATATGGGTATTATGATTTTGAAACAGATATATCGCTTTCTTCGGAAAAGTTGAATTTTAATATTGACTTAAGAGACTATAACGGGGCATATTCGCAAGACGGAGGTTACTTCAAATTTATTGAAAAAGGTAAATTTTGCGGGAGCGATTTGAAATGTGAACCCAATAAATTATATGCGGTCAGGATAAGATTAGATGTAATCAATTCACTTATGAAAATCTATGTTGATAATGAATGTATAAGTGTAAGAGATTATAAAACAGACGGATTGAATCAAATTCGATTTACGTTCTTCTCAAGTGAGAATGATACTGCGTTTATAATTGACAATTTCAAATGCACATTTGTTCCAATTCATAAGTTTAATCCCGGAAAGACAAACATTAAGTTTGAAAAGGGAGAAAACAACACGCTAACTGTCATGGCTGATTTGGATGATTTAGCTGCATACAGAGCAAGATATATTATGGCTATAAAAACGGATTACAACACCTTGCTTGATCTTAAAATGGGACAGTGCGGCGAAAACCGGCGATATGATACACCGGAAGAAATAAAAAATGGTGTGATGACTCTTACATATGAAAATTTACCGGCAGACTTTTTCTATTCTGACAAATACAGAGCAGAATTATATATTATTTCCTATGAGGAAATAATTGATTTCTTTGCTTTTGGAGCATATACACCATATAAATAAAAAACGAGAGGAGCTGCTTACAAGTGATTAAGGTTTTATCTGTTGGAAACAGCTATTCCCGGGGCGCGCAGAGATATTTGCAAAGAGGGGGTGCGGATATATTTGAATTGATGTATTGACGGGTGATTTTCTTTCAATCCGTCTTCATCATAATATTTTTCTTTCAGCATCATAAGATAAGCTGTTTTTAAACTGTTGCAATTTCTGCTGTAGAAACTTTTAAAGATTTTATTACTGTTAAACGCCCGTATTTACGCTATTTGTGTTGTGATAAGAAGTGGTAAAAAGAATCTTCATATTTTGATGACCAAATTCTTGCGGATGAAAACTTGGATATAGTTGACGATATTGAGGAAATGGTAGGAATCGATTCGCTCACTCATTTTGGCGAGTATGAAGATGATTCCGTATTTGTCCGTAATGATGAGAGAAAGTGTGATTATGAAATTCTACTCAATCATCGCGATTATGAGGATTGCGTTTTATACAGTTGAGGATATAAAAAAGCATTTTAAACATGATCTCGGGCTCTCTATGCCCCGGTCTGCCGTTATTTTCACAGTAATACGGTCTGCACAAATTATTTATGAACGAAAAATCAATATATTTATCTATTCTTCTTAAAATGTGATCTTCCGGTACCAAAGGGACGAAATTCATCGTTATGAATTTCGTCCCTCGTTTATTTTGCAGATTTATATTTCGGGACACAGCTTTTCAAGCGCTGACGAAAAGTAAAAAAGCTTTTCTGACGGTGTCAATGTCATCAGTGACGGGTCGCCCTCACGTATTCTCATTGTACGGCGGATTTCCTTGGGGATAACAACCCTGCCGAGGTCATCTATTCTTCTGACAATTCCCGTTGCTTTCATATAAAAAACTCCTTTGATATTAACGTTTTTTTGCTTTTGCTACTTTAATTTTACAGAATTATTGTTCGCAATAAAAGAAGATTTATGTAAGCATGTTTTTGGAATTAAATGGCTTTAGACAATTTGCTTGATGATTTGGAGCCGGGCAGATGTGCACGGAAATGTCGGAAAATTTGCATTGCAGTTCGTTTATTGTTAATTGAACGCCGGAGCGTTTTTTGATACACTTAACCTGTAAGAGAAAGGTAGTGGTTCAATGTACATTAACTTGAAAAAATGGATGCTTTGCGCCGACGGCTATCCGGAATTGTATGCAGAAACACCGTGCTCGATGTATTCGGCGCTGCTGGCGGAAAAATTAATTGATAATCCTTTTTTTGGCGGCAATGAGGAGAAAATAACAAAGCTTTCGGAAAAGGACTGTGTGTTCAAAACGGAATTTGAAATTTCCGAAGACTTTGAGAATAAAAATGCAATACTGCGTTTTAACGGACTTGACACGCTGTGCGATATAACGCTGAACGGCTGCCCGGTATGCAGCATGGACAATATGCACCGAAAATATGATATCGACTGCGCAAAATACTTAAGGATCGGAAAAAATCAAATCAGCATATATTTTCATTCTCCGCTTGAATACGTGAAAAGGGCAGACGCGCGGATGAAACTTTTCGTCAATCCCGATTCGACTCCGGGGGCGGCGCATATCAGAAAGGCAAGCTATATGTTCGGCTGGGACTGGGGCCCGACGCTTCCCGATATGGGCATTTTCCGCGACGCGGAGCTTTTTATATTCAGCGGAGCAATGCTCGACAACCTGTTTATAACCCAAAAGCACACCCCGGACGGCGTTGTTCTGGCAGTCACCCCGGAATATGTTGGCGGTGACTGCGCGGATGACACGGTTGTGACGCTTGAGGGTCACGGGATGTCGGAAAGCTGCAAGCCGAGCTTCGGAAAATGCGAATTTGTGATAAAGAACCCGAAGCTCTGGTGGCCGAGGGGCTACGGCGATCAGCCGCTCTATAAAATAAAGGCGTCAAATAAAAACGGAAGCATTGAAAAGAAAATCGGGCTGAGAACAATACTTCTTGACACTGAAAACGACAAGCACGGAAGCTGCTTCTGCTTTAAGGTGAACGGAATCGATATTTTTGCAATGGGCGCAAATGTTATTCCTCAAAATTCCATTCTTCCGAATGTCACACACCTAAACATCGAAAGCCTTGTCAAAAGCTGTGAGGACGCAAACTTTAATATGATAAGGATATGGGGCGGCGGAATTTATCCCGACGATTATCTTTATGAGCTTTGCGATGAAAAAGGAATCCTTATCTGGCAGGACTTTATGTTTGCCTGCATCTTCATTCGTCTGTACGATGATTTTGAAAAAAGCGTCAGGGCGGAATGCATTGATAACGTTCGCCGCCTGCGCCACCATGCCTGCCTTGCGCTGCTGTGCGGAAACAATGAAAACGAGCAGGGCTTGAGCAATTTCGGAAGCTTTGCCGACAGAACGGATTATGTTACTCTTTTTGAAAGAATTATTCCCTCAATCTGCATGAAATATGCTCCGGAGGTTTCCTACAGACCGTCGTCTCCGTCGTCCGGCGGAGGCTTTGAGAATGTTGATGACCCGAACTGCGGTGATCAGCATTTTTGGGAGGTTTGGTTCATGGGCAAGCCGTTTTCGGAGTACAGAAAATATAAATTCCGTTTTTGCAGCGAGTTTGGTTTTGAATCGTATCCGAGCATAAAAACAATCCGCGAATTTGCGGGCGAGGACGCAATGAATCCGTTCTCAAAGGCGGTGGATCATCATCAGAAATGCAATGACGGAAACGTCAGAATCATTTCATATGCCGCACGTGAGTATTTGTATGCGTACAGCTTTGAGGAGCTTGTTTACATATCGCAGATGAATCAGGCAAATGCCATAAGGTACGGTGTTGAGCATTTCAGGCGCTTCCGCGGAATCTGCATGGGTTCGCTTTACTGGCAGCTCAATGACTGCTGGCCGTGTGTTTCGTGGTCATCGGTCGATAAAAACGGAAGGCGCAAGGCGCTTCACTATAAGGCTGCCGAGTTTTATGCCCCTGTGCTTTTGTCGGCGCATATCGATGAATACAGCGCGGTATTTAACATTTCGAACGAAACGCGAAAGACGTTTGAGGGCAGAGCGGAGATAGGGATATATGATAAGGATTTTACGGAAGTTTATTCAAGGTCGGTTGATGTAACCGTATCAGCTCTTTCTTCGGAGGATGTTTCGGTGCTGGACGCAGAAAAATATGTCCGCGGAAATGAACAAACAAGATTTGTGCGCTATGCTCTTTATGCAAGCGACGGAACACTGATTTCGGAAAAAAGCGAAATTTTCACAAAACCGAAATATTTTGATTATTCCGTGCCGCATATCAGCGTGAAGTCTGAGCAGAACGGTGAGAATATCAGTATAACCGTTTCGGCGGACACATATGTGTCGGGCTTGGAAATCGATTTGAAATCGGCAGACGCTGTTCTTGACAGAAACTTTTTTGACATTCTCTCATCGAGCCCCGTAACGCTCAGCGGAACATGCAGCGGAAACTTTAAAAGTGACGATATAATCCTCAGATGCGTTAACAATATCGGACGGAAACGGGAGTGTGAACGATGATGACAAATAAAGAACCGATTTATTATGCAAAGGCGGCATGTGACAGCATTATGCATCGGTACATGGCGGAGGAGCTTCCGCCAAGGGGACATTTCCATTATCACCAGGGGGTGTTTTTGTCGGGCATGTATGAATGCTTCAAGCTGTGCGGCGAGCAGAAATATTTTGACTATATGCGCGAATGGGTTGACAGCGTTGTCAGTCCGCAGGGAGAAATTCATGAGTTTTGCAATGAGTGGCTTGACGACATACAGCCAGGCATTCTTCTTTTTCCGCTGATGGAGAAAACAAATGATACAAGATACGAAAAAGCGCTGCTTAAGCTTATGAAAGTGCTGAAAGCATTTCCGCGGAACAAAATGGGCGGCTTCTGGCACAAGTACGAATGTTCAAACGAAATGTGGCTTGACGGGCTGTATATGTCCGGCCCGATTCGCATGATGTACGCCGCAAAGTATGGCGACAGCGCTGAAGCGGAGGACGTTGTGAAACAGGCGCTTCTGCTTTATGACAAAACGAAGGATGAAAAAACCGGGCTGCTCTATCAGGCATGGGACTGCGAGGGAAAATCGTACTGGGCAGAGCACGAGGGAGCTCATTCGCCGCAATTCTGGAGCAGGTCAATTGGCTGGTTTTTAACTGCCGCGCTTGATATTTTATACTATCTGCCGAGGGAGCATCATCTGCGCGGAAAGCTTGCCGGAGCGTTTGCCTCGGCTGCGGAAGCTGCCGCGCATTATCAGGACGGCGAAAGCGGCATGTGGTATCAGGTGACAGACAGGGGCGGTGACGAAAACAACTGGCTTGAATCCTCGGGAACGGCGCTGTTTTCCTACGCGCTTATGCGCGGCGCGCGTGAGGGATTTCTTCCTCCGCAGTATACGGAGATAGGGCAGGCAGGCTATGAGGGACTGATAAAACGCCTGAAAATCGATGAAAGCGGAAATCTTGTGCTCGGGGGAATTTGCGTGGGAACATGCATCGGGGACTATGATTACTACATATGCCGCCCGTCAAGCGAAAACGATCTTCACGGAATGGGAGCGTTTTTGCTGATGTGCTGCGAAGCGGAAAAAAATAAAGGAAAGGACTGAGGGAGAATGAAAACAAGAGATATTATAAAGCGTGATTTAAAGAAAAACTTTCCCGTTTATTTTATGCTTCTGCCCGTGCTGATTTACTACATAGCATTTTGCTACAAGCCGATGTACGGACTGATAATCGCGTTTAAAAATTTCAATCCGAATCTCGGAATTTTAGGCAGCCCGTGGGTCGGACTGAAGCATTTCAGAACGTTTTTCGAAGGGTTTTACTTTAAAAGAACGCTTTTAAATACACTGAAAATAAGCTTTTCAAATCTTATTTTCGGCTTCCCGGCACCGATTATACTTGCGCTTTTGATAAACGAGCTGAGAAATACAAAATTTGCAAAGGTTGTGCAGACAATCAGTTATCTTCCGCACTTTTTGTCAATTGTCATTGTGTGCGGAATGATAAAGAACTTTGCGCTTGATAACGGCTTGTTTAACGATGTGGCGGCATTCTTCGGATTTCAGCGCAGCAACATTCTTTTGAACAAAAACGCGTTTCTTCCGCTGTATGTTCTGACGGATATATGGCAGAACATCGGCTGGGGTTCAATTGTTTATCTTGCGGCGCTTTCGGGCGTTGACGCTCAGCTTTACGAGGCTGCAACCATTGACGGCGCAAACAGATGGCAGCAGATGAAAAATATCACAATTCCGTCGATAGTGCCGACTATTTTTATAATGCTTCTGCTGCAAATCGGAAACATTCTTAACGTTGGCTATGAAAAAATCATACTTTTGTATAACTCGGCAATTTATGAAACGGCGGACGTAATATCATCCTTTGTGTACAGAAAGGGCTTGCAGGAATTTAACTGGAGCTTCAGCGCGGCTGTCGGCTGCTTTAACTCGGTGGTTAATTTCACGCTGCTGCTCATCAGCAACGCGCTCAGCAAAAAATATAACGGAACGGGACTGTGGTAAGGAGAAGGGCTATGAAAAAAAATATTACATTCGGAGACAGGCTTTTTGACTCGTTAAACGTGCTTATGATGCTTATTCTCGTTATAATTACGGCTTATCCGTTTTTATATGTCGTGATGGCTTCTTTTTCGGATTCAAATACGTTTATGGCATATAACGGACTTTTGTGGCGGCCGCTCAATCCAAATGTGCGGTCCTATGCCGCAGTATTTAAAAACCGCCTTATTTACAGCGGATATATGAACACGATTTTTATTGTTGCCTCAGGACTTGCAATCAACATGGCGCTGACCTCTTTTGCGGCTTACGGGCTTTCACGCAGAAATCTTTACTTTAAAAAGCCGATTATGTTTTTAATCGTTGTTACAATGTTTTTTTCCGGCGGATTGATGCCTTTTTATCTGACGATTAAAAGCTACGGACTGTATAACAGTATCTGGGCGGTGATTCTTCCGTCGGCAATAAATACCTTTAATGTTATTATTTGCAGAACATCGTTTGAATCGATACCGCAGAGCCTTGAGGAGGCTGCCGAAATCGACGGAGCGGGGCACATGACAATTCTGACAAGGATAATTCTGCCGGTGAATAAAGCAGTTATGAGCGTTGTTGCGCTGTATGTTGTTGTTGCATACTGGAATTCATGGTTTAACGCAAGCATTTTCCTCACAACAAAGACAAAATTTCCGCTGCAGCTCATTCTGCGTGAAATCCTTGTTGAAAACCAAACGAACGACATGATTGTCGGCGTTGATATTGAAAGCGTTAATTCCGTCAGTGAAACAATAAAATACGCCGTAATCATCGTTTCAACCTTGCCGGTGCTGTGCGTTTACCCGTTTTTGCAGAAATATTTTGTTAAAGGAGTATTGGTAGGGGCAGTAAAGGAATAACAAACCGCTTTACATTGAATTAATCCAATGATACAATGATACAATAAAAAAAGATAAAAGGATAATGAGAATATGAAGCGTAGTGTTATTTACATATGGATTGCAACATATCTGATTGTTTGGGCAATTCCGTTCGGCTTCGGGATGCTGAATTACTATTCGGCGGATGTGTCGCTTCAAAAAAGCATTGACGAAATCAACGCCATAGCGGTGCGGAGCGCCGGGAATGAGGTTGAAAGAATCTTTCTGCAGCAGAGCCGCGCAATCGAAAGTCTTTCCGAGGATGAATGCTATCAAAGGCTTATTTCGATGACGGACGAGGAGTTTGCCGCGAGCCGCGATTCAATGACAAGATTTGTTGACGCGCTTTCGAGAAGCCTGCGTGACAGCAACGAAAGCATCGACAGCGTGAGCGTGTTTTTCCAAAACCTTGACACCGTGATTACATCGATGGGATTTTGCCTGAAAGATTTGTACAAGGACGCGTATTTTTCGGATACGGCGCTCAGCGATAAGGATTTTCAAAGAATAACGGCGCAGTATCACAAAAGCATGTTCATGCGGCTTGACAGAAAGGGCTCAATCGGCAATGTTATTTTGTTTGTGCAGAGCATAGGCAAGGGAAAATCCTTCAGCAACGTGATTGTTGCGATGAATGAAAAATCGCTTGTCAATAATCTGATAAAAAACAAATTTATTGCCGACGGAAGCTTTGTTGCCTTTGATAAGGACGGCAGCACATTCTTTTCAAACTGTGAGGAATCGCTGTGCAACCTTGTGGATGAAACAATAGGCAGCGCCGACAGCGGAATATTCGAGCTCGTTTACAAAAATAAAAAGTATGTGGCAGCTGTGGGAAAAATGAATGTCGGCGGCAGAAAATATGTATATATATTGGAAAGAAATGCGTTTTATGTGAAGACAAACGCGCTGTCCAAGCTGGCATACGGCGGAGCATTCGCCTGTCTGCTGCTCGGAATGGGCGTTGTGGCATACGCGGTGAGCAAAAACTACAAGCCGATAAAGCTTATTATGAAAACCGTGAATCCCGAAGCGGACAGCGAGAAAAAGAAATATAAAAACGAATACGACGTTATCAGTCAAAGAATTATGGATATAACGGATGAGCTTAACAGCACGCGAAAAAGTCTGAAAAGGCACATCCGCGGAATCCGTGAGTTTGAGCTGCACAAAATCATTCACGGCGAGTTTTCGGAGGAGATGCAGCGCTTCCGCTTTGACAGCTTCATGCTGGCATATGCCTGCATTGACGACTGTTCCGACATTTTCTACGAGGGAGAAAGACGCGGCGGTCTGTCCGAGGCGAAGTATGTTATCCGCAATATTCTGACGGAAATGTTCGAAACCGTCGGCGATGTTTATTCAATTGAATATGACGACATGATCGGTTTTGTGCTCAATTTCCCGAATGAGGAAAACGGCAGCCTTAAGTGCAGCCGCCTTATAATGCGGTCGGAGGAGATTATTAAAAAAGAATTTAATATTTTGTTTTCGGTTCTGAGCAGCAATGTTCAGCACGGGGAAATCGGACCGGCGGAAGCATACAAGCAGATTTGCGAACTTATTTCGTACCGGAAATCGCTTTCGGAGCCCGGAACAAATTTGTCCTTTGACGATATAAACAGCAGCAGTGCGGAAAGTATTATTTATTACCCGATTTTGGAGGAACGCCGCCTTGTCAACTGCCTGCAAAGGGGCGAGGAGCAGGAAAGCCTTAAATGCATTAAGGAAATTGCCGACAAGAATCTTTCCGGCGGCGCGGCGCGTCTGTATGTGATAAAGGGGCTTCAGTGCTGCATTGCCGGAACGCTCATTAAGGTTGCAGCCAATCTGAAAACGGATGACGAGCAGGCGCTTGAACGCGTTCGCGAGGCGACGGAAATACTCGGAGCGGGAGCGCCGCACCGCGACATGGAGGACTTTTACAATAAGGCAGAGCAGTGCATAAAGAGCATATGCTCGGCGGAGAGGGCAGTGCACAACACAAATGAATCGCCATATGTTATAAAGGCGGTTAATTATATAAACGAAAATTATGCCGATTCCTCGCTTTCACTCACATCGATTGCGGACTATCTCGGGATACACCGCGATTATATTTCAAAGCTTTTCAAGCTGAGCCGAAACATCAGTATTCCGGATTATGTTAATTCAATCCGAATCAAGCATGCGGCGCTGTATTTGCAGAACACTGAGCTGACAGCGGCGGAAATTGCCGAAAAGGTTGGGTTTAACAATATCCAGTCGTTTAACAGAGTGTTTAAAAGCGCAATGGGCGTTCCGCCCGGAAAATACAGGGATATGACGCGCTGAACGCGGCAAAGTTCGTGTTTTGTGCATTCTGCTTCGATTATTGTTAATTGACTGTGCGCTTGCTTCCTTGCTATTATAAAGACATCAAAGCCACGGGCTTCACGCGCCCGGGCCGGTACTATTTAGAATTCAGAGGGAGTGTAAAAGATGAGAAAAAAACTAATTTCAATGCTTCTCGGCGCGGCGATGCTTGCATCGGCTGCACCGGCGGCAACGGGTGTGCCCGTCATGGCAGAATCGGCAGCAGCTGCAGTGGATGACAACTTTGAGAACTATGCCGACAAAAACGAGATGCTGGCAAACTATGTGGCTGAGAACAGCGGAAACCTTGTTCTTGAAAGACAGACAGAGGAAAACAGGGCTCTTTGGTTCAGACAGACATCGGGCTCAACAATTAATCTTAAAAAAACATGGCAGGCAATGACCGGCGGATTTGTGGTTATATCAACCTCATTTCATCAAAGCATGATTACGGAAACACGTTTGCAGCAGGTTTGGAGCTATGGCGAAAACAAGCGCCCCTATATTCTTTTCACATATAAGGAGAACGATTTAAGGGGTAACATCAGTCTCAGTTACGGAGAAAACGGCGAAACGAAATCTGTTAAGATATGCGAATATGCCGCAAACAAGTGGTACAAGATTTCAACCGTGCTTGATATGAACAAAAAGCTTGTGTACGTTTTTGTGGACGGGCAGCTCATAAATCCGTCGGGCTTCGGCTTCTATCAGGACGCAACGGCTGTTGACGGAATGAATATTCAGACAAACAATTCCGGCGCAACGGGAAGAATGTTCCTTGACAATATTTATGCAGACTGCTTCAAGAGCTTTGAGGCGGCAGCGGCGGCTGTGAGTGCGCACGCAATTGCAAATGACATTCCGGGCACGGCGCTTTCGGCGGCAAAGAAAAGCGGATTTGCGCAGAACACGGCGGACTGCCTTGCAACGCTGCGCACGCAGGACAGTGCAGAGGCGCTTGCGGAGCTTAATTCTTATATAGATTCCGCAATCCCGTCTGCAACAAAGGTTTTGTTCAATGCGGATTTCTGGAAGCTCAGCGCAGGACAGAGTCCGTCGAATGCAAGCTCATATAAGGCACTTTCGGGATGTGTGATGGTTTCGGAGAACGGAGAAATGTATGCAAAGCTCACCAACACGGGGAGCCGTGCAAGAATACTTAAAGAGCTTTCAACAGCGGAAACGGCTGAAAACATGACGGTTACGTTTTCATTCATGCAGAAAACAAAATCCGCGATTGACGCCGTTGCAAGAGCAACGGATGTGAGCGGAAGTATGCAGTCGGCATACGCTATAACGTCGGACGGCACAAGCCTGTATTTAACAGGCGGAAATAATTCTCAGGTGGAAATTGTTGAAAACTATCTTGCAGATCACCCTTACGACATTAAAGTTGATATTGATTATCTTAATCAGAGCGTAAGCTGCTGTGTCGATTCGCAGTATGCAGGCTCGGTTCCTTTCGGAGCGGATTATAAGGGCGCAAAGGCAGCCGTTGCAAGGGTGTTCGATTCCTTTAACAATAACAGAGGCGAATACTATATCGGAAACATCGTCGTAACATCGGACAATCTTGAATCGCCGGACTGCTATATCTCAGGGATTCTGTTCAGGGACGCTGAGGGCAATGAGTATTCAAAGCCCGTTGTCGGCGGAACGTTTGAAAAAGCTTATGCAGTTAAGAACAATTCGGACGGAAAGACGGTTGTTTACAATGCAGTATACAGCGGCGGTTCACTGATAGGAGTGACATCGCGCGATATAAGCGGCGAGCCTGAGGGGCAGAACATTGAAATGGACGTTAACATT
>CAJJUC010000012.1 GCA_905195005.1 uncultured Eubacteriales bacterium
AATATTTATAAAATTTACAAATTGTTAATGACATTGCCTGCAAAAAGATGTATAATAAAAGCTGCGCAACTAAAGTATATTTGCTGTTTGGGAGGTATTGAAAATATGATGGAGGAAAACAATGCTGTCGAAATTTGCGGCTTGTCCAAAAGTTACGGCGGCAACAAAGCGCTTGATAATATTTCATTCAGCGTCAGGCGCGGAGAAATCATGGGCTTTCTCGGGCCGAACGGCGCCGGGAAAAGCACAACGATGAACATTCTGACGGGCTGCATAAGCGCAAGTCAGGGAAGCGTGACGGTGTGCGGATGCGATGTTTTGGAAAATCCGAAAATCGTTAAAGGCAAAATCGGGTATCTTCCCGAGCAGCCGCCGCTGTACTTTGACATGACGGTTTATGAATATTTATCGTTCGTGTACGACCTGAAAAAGGTTAAAAACGACAAAAAGGCGCACATTGAGCACGTTATGGAGCTTGTTCAAATAAGCGACATGCAGGGCAGAATGATAAAAAACCTGTCAAAGGGCTACAAGCAGAGAGTTGGTTTGGCACAGGCGCTTATCGGCGACCCCGAGGTTTTGGTGCTTGACGAGCCGACCGTTGGGCTTGACCCGAAGCAGATTGTTGAAATCAGAAACGTGATAAAGGCAATCGGCAAGGAGCGCACAATTATCCTCAGTACGCACATATTGCAGGAGGTCAGCGCAGTGTGCGACAGAGTTACGATTATTGCACACGGAAGAATTGTTGCCGAAAACACTATTGAGGGGCTTGAGGAGCTTGCCGGCGGCAAGGACAAGTTCAGAGTGCGCGTTCTCGGCGGAAAGGCAGACGCAAGAAGCGTTATCGAAGCCGTTCCGAACGTTGTTTCCGTTGTGAACGAGCCGCAGGCTGAAAGCGGCACGGCGGAATTTGTTGTGACGCAGGAGAGCGGAAGCGACATACGCAAAGACCTGTTTGACGCACTCAGCCGCGCCGGAATGCCGATTTACGGACTTAGCCCGGCAGGACTTACGCTTGAAGAAATATTCATCAAGCTGACATCGCAGCCGGTTATCCCCGAAACGCCGGCAGAAACGGAGCAGGATTCCGCGGAGGCTTCCGATGCGGAAATGTCCTCTGCCGAAGAAATTACTGAAACCGCGGACAATGAAGCTGCGGAGGAAACGGAGGGACTCGGCGATGAGCGCGATATTTAAAAAGGAATTTAAAAACTACTTTATGTCACCCGTCGGATACATATTTGCCGGTGTGTTCATGTTCTTTGCGGCGATGTTTTTTTCAAGCGGCGTTCTGCGTTCGCAGCAGGCGGACATTTCGCTGATGTTTTCAAATATAAACGTCATTTATCTTCTGCTTGCGTCGCTGCTTACAATGCGGCTGCTTGCGGAGGAAAAAAACAAAAAGACCGATCAGCTGCTTTTAACCTCGCCCGTCAGCATAACGGAAATTGTGCTCGGCAAGTATTTTGCGGCAATGGCATTTTTCGGGGTTACGATTATTTTGTCGTTCATCTTCCCGGCGATTATGTTCAAATTCGGTCAGCCCGCGCTGAGCGAGGTTATCGGTTCATACCTCGGATTCATTCTCCTTTGGGGAGCATTTATCGCAATCGGGCTTTTCATTTCTTCACTGACGGAAAGCCAGATGATTGCCGGCGTGTTCACATTTGCAAGCCTGCTTCTCATCTACTTTATTAACTGGTTTGAATCGAGCGCGAAAAATGAAATTGCAAGGAAAATACTCGGTTGGTTTTCGCTTCTCAGCCGTTACAACGAATTTCAGGACGGAATACTGAATGTTCAGGGAATTATTTACTATCTGAGCTTCATATTTGTTTTCCTTTTCCTGACGGTTCGCGTTATCGACAAGAGAAGATATAGCTGAGGAGGGAAAACGAAATGAAAAAAATAAAGCTTAAAATGAGCGTGATGAGCGCGCTTATCACGGCGGTTGTGCTTGTGTGCGTGCTTGTTGTGAACGGACTTATTTCCGTTGTGACGGAAAAGCATCCGCTGAAAATAGATCTGACAAAGGACAAGGTTTACGAATTTTCGCAGCGCACAAAAGAGGTTATGAAAAACCTTGACGCCGAGATTAAGGCATACGCTTTGATTCCCGAGGGGACTGACAGCGAATATGTTGATTATATAAAGCAGTATCTCGGAAAATACAAGGCGCTCAGTTCAAAATTCAAGGTTGAATATGTTGACCCGTACTCAAACCCGACATTTATGACAAAATACAATGACGGTGAAACGCAGGCTTCGGCAGGTTCGGTTATTCTGACGGTGGGCGATGATTTTAAAATTGTTCCCTTTGATCAGATTTACAATCAGAACAGCTACACCGGAAGCGTTGAAATTGACATGGAGCGCAAGGTTACAAATGCAATCATGAAGCTCACGGGGCAGCTTTCCGGCGTTAAGGCATATTTTCTGAGCGGTCACGGCGAATATGAGGGAACGAATCTTAAATCGCTTCTTGAGGACGAGGGGTATACAACGGGCAGTGTGAATCTTTCCGTTGAAGCAATTCCCGATGACGCTTCCGTTCTGTTCAGTCTTGCTCCGCAGTCCGACTGGACGGCGGAAGAACGCGACGCAATCGACAAATTCATGGACAAGGGCGGCAAGCTTGTTCTTGCGGCAAACCCCGGAATGAAGCCTGCCGAAAGGCTTGACGGCTATCTTGCGGAATGGGGACTTAAGCTCGATTACGATTATGTTATCGAGGGAGATAACTCAAAGGCGCTTTCCTCAGGCAACGGACTTCCCGTTCCGGCGCCGCAGCTTTCAGACCATGCAATAAACAAAAAGATTGCCGAATCGGACAGCGTGTTTGTTTCACCGGCATCGATGAGCATTTCCAAAATCAAAAGTGCAAATTCCGCAACCGTTTCCGAGCTTTTAACTACGTCCGACAAATCGTACGGAAAGGTTAACCTCGAGTCGAACAGCATTGAAAAGGAGGACGGCGATATAGACGGACCTCTCAGCGTTGCGTCAATCTCGGAGAAAACGGGGGATAAAACATCATCGGTAGTCGTTATCGGTTCCCTTTCGGCGCTTGAATCGAACGGAATACTCAGTGAGGGAGCTTACCTCAACGGCGATTTCGTTCTCAACACCGTAAATTACCTTTGCGGCTCAAACGAGGATCTCGGCATCCGCGCAAAGCAGGTCAGCGCCGAACAGATGACGATGACAGAGCAGCAGATTGCAGTTTGTATGCTCGTGCTTCAGATTATTGTTCCGATTGTTATAATTCTTATCGGTCTGTTTGTATGGCTCAAGAGGAGAAATAAATAATGAAAAAAAGCATAAGAGCATTGATTATTGCCGTGCTTGTGCTTTGCCTGCTCTGCGGAGCATATGTTATTGCGGACAAGTGGAAGCCGAAGGAAAGTAAAAAGGACGAAACCGAGACGCAGACGGCAAAAACGGTTTATATAATCAAGGAAAAAACAGAGAATATTGCTTCCGTTGACATTGCGGACGGCGACACGCGCTATACGCTTGTGAACGGTGAAAAGGTGAGCATTGACGGCTACTCCAGCGCGGTTTTGTCGCAGGGGAAGCTTGACAGCGCAATATCGGCGTACTCCACGATAAGCGCTTCGCGCAAAATTAAAGAGGGGGATAATTCCCTTGCCGATTACGGGCTTGACAATCCGAGCCGCAGCGTTACGGTTCATCTTAAGGACGGCAGCGCCAAAACGATCTTATTCGGTGCAAGCGCTGCAATTGACAACGAGATCTATGTTTCTGAAAAAGAAAGCGGCGCAATATACACACTTTCATCCTATTCGGCAGATTCGCTGATGCCAAGCCCCGAAAGCTTCCGCGATTTGACTGTCTGCACAATCGACAACACATCGATAAAAGCATTTTCAATCAAAAAAGGCAGTGCTGAGACGCTTCGGATTGAAAAATCCGAGGAGGAAAAGGACAAGGATGACCCCTCGGCACAGATTCAGGATTATAACATGACATATCCTTATGCGGTAAAGGCCTCCTCCGACAAGGTGAGTGCACTGATTGAAAAGCTCGGTGCAATCACGGCGACCGATATTTCCGAGGAAAATCCGGCGGATCTTTCAAAATACGGATTGCAGAGCCCGTACGTTATAACCGTGACGGACGGTGAGGGCGAGCACGTTATAAAGCTTGGCGCAAAGAATGGCAGCGATGTTTACATGATGAGCGGAAGCCTGCCGGTTGTTTACAGCGCGCCGTGTGATTTTTACGACATTGTGACCTCCGCGGCGGCATCCGATTATGTTGACAGATTTATTCACATTTTCAACATTGACACGATTAAGGAAATTGAATTTACCGAGGGCGGAGAAACGCATAAGCTTTCCGTTAAGGGCGACACTTCAAAAGAGGGCAAATGCGATTACAAGCTTGACGGTAAAAAGCTTGATGAAAGCACATTCAAAAAGCTGTATCAGTCGATAATCGGAATCACGTTTACCGACACGGCAGAAGCCTCACCGTCGGGCAGTCCGACAGCAACCGTGAAGTTCAAATTCAAGAACAAAAAGGAAAAGACATTTTCCTATTATACAATTGATGAGCGATATTCTTTCGCCGTGTCCGACAGCGGACTCGGCTGCAAGACGCTTACAAAGAATCTGACAGCGGTTACCGAAGCAATCAGGGAAGCAGCAAAATAAAGAGGCTGTGGCTAAAGTCACAACCCGATAAGGAAGTATTGGTTTTGAAAGCCGTTCTTTAAGTTTATACTTCGTAAACAGGCAGCCGTATACGTCAGTATTACGACTGCCTGTTTACTTGTCTAAATCTTAAATTCCGACCTTCAAAACTGCTTTGCACCCTGTAAACAATATTTTTTGATGAAGTTCAAGGCAAAAAAGCGAGTAATCCTGTCGGATTTCGAGCCTTTTTTAACGCTGAAATTCGCAAAAAAGATGTTTAGGCATAACAGATTCGAACTCCATGCGGTTCAAAAAGGCAAATTTATCGCAATAATGCGTTAAATTGCTCGTTAATAGACAAACTATTAACTGCGCTTTTGCCTTTTCTTGCAAGAAATTTGCTCTTTTTGAACTCACAGACCCAATGCGCCGAAAAATTTTTGTTCAGATGTTCTTGCAGGGTGAAGCAAGGCTTATCGCCTTGCAAGTCCCGAAAGAACGGCTGAGCGGAAATTTAACAAGCATTGGGCGCATATGTTCGAATCCGTTATGCCTGGCAGGGCAATACTTCCTTACCGGGCTGTGGCTAAAGTCACAGAACGCAAGAAAAGGAGAAAAAGCAGAGGCTGTTTAAAAAGTCAATTGACTTTTTAAACAGCCTCTTTTTGTTATATTATTTTAAAGAATCGGAGGGCATTTTCACAGGTTATTTCTGTTGCCTGTTCAAGTGTTATCCCCTTTATTTCCGCAATTTTTCTTGCCACCTCAACCATATAAAGGCTGTTGTTCCGCTTGCCGCGGTACGGCACGGGTGCAAGATAGGGAGAATCGGTTTCCGTCAGAATATTTTCAATCGGAATATAACGGACGGCTTCAACCGCGCGGACATTGTTCTTAAAGGTCAGCGTACCGCCGAATGCAATCATAAATCCCATATTAAGCAGGATTTTTACCGTTTCAACGCTGCCGCCGAAGCAGTGCATCACCGCACCGCCGCCCTTATACTCGCTTTTTAGAATATCAAGGCAGTCGCCCGTTGCATCGCGGCAGTGAATGATAATCGGCAGCTGCATTTCATCCGCAAGCGCTATCTGGCGTGCAAATGCTTCACGCTGCAAGGTGCGCGGCGCATTTTCATAATGATAATCAAGCCCGATTTCACCGATTGCCATAACCTTTTCATGCGTGGCAAGACGCTTTATTTTGTCAAGCTCATCGTTTCCGTATCTTCCGATATGCCCGGGATGAATCCCTGCCGCCGCATATATAAAATCATATTTTTCCGCGAGCGCAATGCTCTTCTCCGTTGTTTCGGCATCGCATCCGGGGTTTAATATATAACCGACGCCGCCGCTTTTCATGGAGGACAGCAGCTCATCGCGGTCGTCAGAAAACCGATCGTCGTAATAATGTGCGTGAGTGTCGAAAAGCATCAGCGAACTTCACTTCCGATTGCAATTTCCCCGTCGGGATTCACAATTTTAAGATTTCCGTTTTCATCGGAGGCGCACAGAATCATGCCGAAGCTTTCTTCTCCGCAAAGCTTAACGCTTTTAAGATTGGCAACAACGACAACCTTTTTGCCGATAAGCTCATCAGGCTCGTAATACTGCGCTATTCCGCTGACAACCTGGCGTTTTTCGTACCCGAGGTCAAGCTGAAGCTTCAAAAGCTTTTTTGCCTTTTTTATCTTTTCGCACGCAATGACCTTTGCCACGCGCAGCTCCGTGCGTGCAAAGTCGTCAATGGTGATTTCCTCCTTCGGCTCGGGCTTCGGTATTTCCTGCGGCGCATTTTTTCCAGTTTCCGCTTCAAGAGCTGCAAGCTCTGCCTCAACATCTATTCTGGGGAAAAGCACCTCGCCCTTTTTCACTGTAAACGATTTCTGCGCGCCCCACGTTTTTGAGCTGTGCCAGCCGCGGCTTTCCGCGCCGATTTGTTCAAGGATTTTCGGGGTTGTGCGCGTCATAACCGGTGCAATAAGCTCCGCCGCAATGCGGATTGCTTCGCAAAGGTTATAAAGCACTGTTTCAAGTCTTGGTTTCTTTGCCTCGTCCTTGGCAAGCGCCCAGGGCATTGTTTCGTCAATATATTTATTCGTTCTCCCGATAAGCTTCCATATTTCGGCGAGCGCATTGGAGAACTGGAATTCGTCCATAAGCTTTTCAACCGTGTGCGGCGTGCTTTCCGCAAGGGCTTTCAGCTCGGAATCAACCTCTTCGGTTACTCCCCTGTCGCAAACGGTTCCGCCGAAATATTTGTCAGCCATGCTGACAGTGCGGCTCACAAGGTTGCCGAGGTCGTTTGCAAGGTCGGAATTGATTCTGTTAATCAGCGCTTCGTTATTAAACGTTCCGTCAGCGCCAAAAGGCATTTCGCGCATCAGGAAGTAACGCACCGCGTCAACGCCGTACTTTTCGATAAGGCGGACGGGGTCAACAACGTTTCCCTTGGATTTGCTCATTTTTCCGCCGTCAAGCAAAAGCCAGCCGTGACCGTAAACCTGTTTCGGGAGCGGCAAATCAAGCGCCATAAGGATTGCCGGCCATATGATTGAATGGAAGCGCACAATCTCCTTGCCTACAAAGTGGACATCCGCAGGCCAGTACTTTTCCAGGTCGTGATACTTGTCGTTTTCAAAGCCCAGGGCAGTCATATAGTTGAAGAGGGCATCGATCCACACATAGACCACATGATTTGGGTCGAACGGAACGGGAATTCCCCAGTCAAAGCTTGTGCGCGACACACACAGATCATCCAGCCCCGGAATGAGGAAGTTATTGAGCATTTCGTTCTGACGAATTGACGGCTGCAAAAAGTCGGGATTGTTGCGGATAAGGTCAATCAGCTTATCCTGATATTTTGAAAGACGGAAGAAATAGCTTTCCTCCTTCATTTTTTCAACGGGTCTGCCGCAGTCGGGGCATTTTCCATCCTTAAGCTGAACCTCTGTCCAGAAGCTTTCGCACGGGGTGCAGTACCAACCCTCGTACTCGCTTTTATAAATATCACCCTGCTCATAAAGCTTTGTGAAAATTTTCTGAACGGCTTTAACATGCATTTCGTCCGTTGTGCGGATAAAGCGGTCGTTGCTTATATCCATCATCTTCCACAGCTCGCGGATTCCCGAAACGATTCCGTCAACATACTGCTGCGGCGTTACGCCCTTTTCTTCGGCAATGCGCTGAATTTTCTGCCCGTGCTCGTCCGTGCCGGTAAGAAACATAACGTCATAACCCTGCGCCCTTTTGTAGCGCGCAATCGTGTCTGCCGCAACAGTGCAGTAAGAATGACCTATATGCAGCTTATCGCTCGGATAATATATAGGCGTTGTGATATAAAACTTTTCCTTTGCCATACTTAAAACCATTCCTTTCAGCTCCGAAAATATATGCGCAATTCGCGCATAACTTCGGTTCAACTGTATTTTTTTCTTATTTTATCAAGTGTATCCTTAAAATCCACCGGAAGCGGAGAGGTGAAAGAAACATGCTCCCCCGTCCGCGGATGAATAAAGCCGATTTCCCCGGCATGGAGCAGCTGCCCCGAGAGCGAAAATTCCTCCTTTTTCACTCCGTAGGTTTTATCCCCCAGAATCGGGTGACCGATATGGCGCATATGCACTCTTATCTGGTGCGTGCGCCCCGTGCGCAGCTTGCAGCGCACAAGCGTGTATTTCCCGAAGCGCTCAAGCACGGTGAAATCCGTCACGGCTTCTTTCCCGTTTTTATGCGTGACAGCCATCTTTTTGCGGTCATGTTCGCTTCTTGCAACGGGCGCGGAAACCGTGCCGCTGTCCTCTGTTATATTCCCGTGGACTATGGCATAATATGTGCGGCTGAGCGACCTGCCCGAAAGCTGATTCGTAAGCGACAGATGCGCGTTGTCATTTTTCGCAACGACAAGCAGCCCCGTTGTGTCCTTATCGATTCTGTGAACAATCCCGGGGCGGAGAACTCCGTTTATCCCCGACAGCTTGCCGCCGCAATGATACAGAACCGCGTTTACAAGCGTTCCGTCCTCATTGCCTGCCGCCGGGTGGACAACCATTCCGCGCGGCTTATCGATAACAAGCACGTCATCATCCTCATAAACAATATCGAGCGGAATATTCTGCGCTTTAGCCTCAAGCGGCTTCGGTTCGGGAAGCTCAAGCTCAATTTTGTCCCCCTCGCTCAGCTTAAACGAAGCCTTTACCTGCTTTCCGTTCACCGTCACCGCTCCGCTTTCGAAAAGATGCTTTGCGAAGCTCCGCGTGACGGATGGCACATTTTCCGCTATATATGTGTCACAGCGCACATTACTGTGCGCTGTCAGCTTTATCTTTTCCATCTTTGTTGCCCTCGCAGAGTATGTAAATTACATAGAGCGCCGCACCAATGCACACAAAGCAGTCGGCGATGTTAAACACGGGAAAATCAATAAAATCAACGCTCAGAAAATCGCGCACATATCCGAGATATGCACGGTCGATAAAATTGCCGACTGCGCCGCCGGCAATAAACGCAAGCGCAAGCTTTTCGCAAACGCTCTGCGGCCGCATTTTTACGATATAGACAATTGCCGCAGCGAGCACGATAACCGTCAGCACAATAAAGAAAATGCGCGCGCCCTGCAAAATGCCGAAAGCCGCACCGCGGTTTTCAACATAAACAAGGCTCAGAATTTTCGGAATCACATTAATATGCCTGCCGTTTTCAAGCGCCTGCGCCAGGAATATTTTGCTGACCTGATCCGCCGCAATTATCAGCGCGGCTATAATTGTGTATATAAGCATAAAACCGTTCCTTATACATATTTATTGAGGGTGACGAAAATCCTGTCCTTCCGCGAGATTCCGCCGATTTCAAGCCGCGCCCTGCCGAAGCCGCGGACGGAAATAATCTCGCCCCCGGAAAGGCGCATGTCACCCTTTGACGCACAGATTCCGTTCACAAACACTCTGCCGCCGCGGATAAGCTCGCCCGTGTTGCCGCGCCCCGTGCCGCAGAGAAGCGACAAAAGCGCGTCCAGCCTGAGCGACGCAACCGTGCCGCGGATTTCCTTAAATGACGGCGGCGGAAGTTCAATTGACGCCGCGTCCGAAATTTCCGTGCTGACGCCGATTCTGCCGACCTTTAAAAGCTCGCGGTCAACCGTCTGCGCAGCCTGCGGAGTCATAAATGCAGCGCATTTATCCTGCATGACTATAATATCCCCGCATTTTTCGCGCTTTATTCCAAGCCCCATTATGCTGCCGAGAAAATCCCTGTGCGAAAGCTCCGAAATATGGCTTGAGCGGATAATTACTGCTTCAATCGGATAATCGAGAAACGCTTCATCCGGCGCAAAAGCAGCCATGCACCGCTCCGCGCCGTCATGTCCGCCGAACAGGAAAAACTGCTGCGGAAGATGATTTTTTCTCAGCCGCAACTCACTCTGCGCATGCTCGGACAAAAAATCGCCGTACATTGCGCAGCCGTATTTTTCGCTGCGGCATGCAAGGTCATACAAATGCGCAAACAGGATTTCATCCTCATCGTTAAGACCCGACAAAAATTTCTGCTTACTGCTTATTCCCATGGAAATATACCGGTATTTTTCAATTCATCGCGCACATCAGCCATAATGTCAACATTATACGGAGCGATGAGAAAAATTCCGCCGGCAACCTTCTGAATCGATCCGCCGAGCGCATAAACCGAGCCGCTGATAAAATCAATAACTCTGCGCGCGGTGTCCTTTTCAAGCTTTTCAAGGTTTATCACAACGGGCTTTTTGCTGCGCAGATGGTTTGCCGCCTCCTGCGATTCCTCAAAGCGTTCAATCTGCAGAACAACAACCTTCATCTGCGTTGTTGCGGCAATGTTCACGACCTTTGACTTTTTTGAGGATACCGCCGGTGCAGGTTCTTCATAGTTCGATTCCTCAACTGTCGGAAACTCCATATCTTCATCATCCTCCGGTCCGAAAACCAAATTAGACAATTTGTTCATAAAAGACATATTCATAGACCCCCTTATTATTCTTTAAATATTGCGCTGCCCACTCTCACATGAGTTGCGCCCTCTTCGACGGCAAGCTCAAAATCTCCGCTCATTCCCATTGAAAGAATATCGGCATTGTACTGCACGAACAAATCGTGCGCACGGCGGAAAACCGCCCTTATTTCGCTTTCCGATGCCGCCTTGGGCGCCATTGTCATAAAACCGCGGAAGCGAATGTTTTTAAGCTTTTCCGTTTCTTTCATTATATCCGCTATTTCGTCAATTGTCAAACCATATTTGCTTTCTTCGCCCGATATATTTACTTCAAGCAGAAAATCCTGAACAATACCGAGCTTTTCCGCCGCCGCGTTTATCGCTTCGGCAAGGTGCAGACTGTCAACCGAGTGGATAAGCTCCGCCTTTCCGACGGCATATTTCACCTTATTCGTCTGCAAATGACCGATAAGATGCCAGTGCGCGTTTTTTATTTCGGGATACTTTGCATTCAGCTCCTGCACGCGGTTTTCGCCGAAAACGGATTCACCGCATTGCTGCGCCTCCGAAATGCGCTCAGCCGAAACGGTTTTCGTGACGGCAACCAGCGTAACCGAAGCCGCGCTTCTTTCGCTGCGCGCCTGCGCCGCGTTTATTCTTTCGTGAATACTTTTAAGATTTTCCGATATCTTTGTCATATCCTCTTACCGCCTCCGGATTTACAAGAATTTTATCATATATTTTAAGCGCCTGAAATTTGCTTCCCTGTGGCGGAGTATATTTGTTTTTCACAACATAGAAATCTCCGTCGCGGCAAAGCATGTCAACGCATTTAAACGACACCGCCTTGTTCTCGCTGACAACGTACACGCCCGTAACATCGCCCCTCACGCGGATTGCCTCCGCCGGAACGCGAAGTCCGCGGAACGCCTTTGTTTCAATTTCAAACTCACAGGTGCGCTTGTCCGTTATTCCCTGCACGCTGCGCGTGCTTTTGACGATAAGCGCGCACGTTCCGTTTTCCTCGTTTTTCGCAAGCACAGTTGCCGAAACCGCCGCCTGTTCGTCAATCGACAGCATCACCGCGTCGCCCTGTGAAATGTCAACCGCTTCGCTTTGCTTCACCGTTGCAGCAAGGTACCATGCATAGCTGTCCTCGATTTTTGCAAGCTGACCGCTGTCGGGCTTAAACTCCTTCATTATCTCGGAAAAGCCGTCGATATCCTCCGCCTTAAGCGTTCCCACAACATCGGCATTCCCGTAGTATTCCAGACCGTCGAGCGAGGAATAGAAAAAGCCTGCCGCCGGCGCGGCAATTTCATCGCGCACGCCTCCGAGCCGCGTTTCAAGCTCATACTGCTCCTTCTGAAGCGACAAAAGCAGTTCATCGCGCGCGCCGCCCGTTTTTGAAGCCGCACTTTTTTCGGCAATAATCGAAAGGCGGTTTTTGCAGTCCTGCGCGGAGCTGTAATCCGACTTTTCCGCCGCCGCGCGGATATCCGCCGCAAGCTCTTTAACAACGGAATAAATTCTTGCGTCATCCGAAGCATACAAATCGGCAATGCTCTCCGACCGCTTTATGTCATCGATTCTCCCCGTCACATCCTCAAGCTGCTCGGCAAGCTTTTCGTCCAAATCGCCGCTTATCACCGTGCCGACGGTGCTGCCGCGCGCAACGCGCGTTCCGTCTTTCACAAGCGGCTCAAAAACGCCCGTGCTTTCGTTTTCCACAACCGTTTCGCCGCGCAGAATAAATCCGCTGCCCGTCACGGTTTTATGTACCTCCGCCATTTCCGCAGTCAGCGTGTCGTACGGATAGCGAAAATATAAAAATGTGCTCAGCACTGCGGTCAATGCCGCAGCCGCCAGAATTATTTTAACTGTTCTGTTCATGCCGCACTTCCTTTTTCGGCGCTGAATCCGATTATTTTAAGACTGCATTTCATCGTTTTCCGCTTCGATAAAGTTTATCGGAACGGCGGGAATAATCGTTGAAATCGCGTGCTTGTAAACAACCTCCTGCTTCCCTTCGCTGTCAACAACAACGGTATAGCTGTCAAAGCCGAGCACCGTTCCTCTTATCTGAAAGCCGTTCACAAGGAAAATCGTGATAACAATTTTATCCTTTCTGACACGGTTTAAAAATACATCCTGTAAGTTAATCTGCTGTTTCATATTGTTTAATCCTTTCTTCTGTTATTTTCACTGCCTGCGAAAATGCATCTTCGCAGGGCAGCCAATTTACGTTTTCAATGTGGCGAAGCCATGTGAGCTGACGCTTGGCATACCGCCGAGTGTTCCTCTTAAGGAGCTGCACAGCCTCGTCATAGCTGCACAGTCCGTCGGTATATCCGATAAGCTCCTTATACCCTATAGCCTGCATCGCCGTGGGCATTTGTCCGCGCAGCGGAAGCACGCGGCTTTTAAGCTCGTCCAGAAGCCCGGCGCGCAGCATTTCATCAACGCGCCCGTTAATGCGATTGTACAGCTTTTCGCGCTCCATGTCAATTGCAAAATATATGCATTTATAAGGTTTTTTCCCGTTTTTGCTCATTTCGTCAAGCTCGGAGCGCGTTTTCCCCGTCAAATGAACCGTTTCAATTGAACGGATAACGCGCTTTACGTCATTTTCATGCAGCTTGCCTGCCTGAACGGGGTCAACCGCACGCAGCATTTCAAAAAGAGCGCCGTTTCCGTTTTCCCGCGCAAAGCGCTCAAGCTCCGCGCTGTAGCTTTCATCGCGCATCGGAGCGGTGAACTCCGTCCTGTTAATTATATTTTCCATATAAAGCCCAGTTCCCCCGACAAGCACGGGAATTTTTCCGCGCGACAGAATATCTTCAACCGCTTTGCCGGCTTCAGTTACAAACCGGTTGACGCTGTAGTTCTCGGTCGGCTCGGCAATGTCAATCATATGATGCGGCGCCGCAGCAAGCTCGGCGCCGGAGGGCTTTGCCGTTCCGATGTCAAGCCCTTTGTAAATCTGCATTGAATCGCACGAAACAATTTCGCCCGAAAAACGCTTCGCAAGCCTTATTCCGAGCTCCGTTTTACCGGAAGCCGTTGCGCCGCACACAGCAATCAAAAAATCACTCATGGCGCACCTCAGACAATTCTTCCGAACATTTTTTCAATCCGGTACTTCGTGAACTTTATGCTTATCGGTCTGCCGTGCGGACAGGTTGAAATTCCCTCAAGCCGAAGCACGCGCCTGTATATCGCTTCCATTTCCTTTACCGAAAAGTCACAGTTCGCCTTGATTGCGCTGCGGCATGCAACCGTGTAAACTGCTTTGTCGCGGCGGTGCGTCAGCTCGCTTTTTTCATCGCCGCCCAAAATGGAAAGCGTTTCTATCAGCAAGTCTCCTCCATCGCCGTACGCGCAGTCGGCAGGAAGAGAACGGATAACCACGCCGCTGCCGCCGAAATCTTCAACTTCAAAGCCGAGTCCCTCCAAAAAATCGGTATTTTCAGCAAGCGTTTCGCGCTCCGGCGGCGTGAGGTTCACGCTTATCGGCATCAGAAGCAGCTGCGAATCAGCCTTGCAGCCGTTTGCCTTGATTTCCTCATATCGTATGCGTTCATGCGCGGCGTGCTGGTCAACAAGAATAAATTCATCTCCGCGCTGAATCAGAATATATGTTGAAAAAAGCTGACCGATGACCGAAAAATCATCGATTATATCCGCGCTTTCCTCGGGTGCGGCAGCCGCTTCGGGCTGCTGCGCCGCTTTATCATCATCAGGCTGCTTTATAACTGCTGCATTTTCCTCCGCTGCCTGCGGCTCTGTTTCGCGCCGGGGGATTTCCTCCCGGTTTTCATGCACGGCAGGCTGCATATCGCCGCTGCCCTCAATGGGCTTTACAGGCAGCTTTCCGCCGTACGGCTGCACAGCCTCGCGGATTTGATTCACCGTCAGCGGTGCACGGCGCACATTTTCGGTTTGCGGCTGCACTGTGTACGGAACAAATTTACTTTTTTTTTCTTTCGCAGCGGTTGAAAATATCGTTTGCTGCTTCTGCGGCGCAGTTGGCGGAACAAGCATTTTATAAGCATTTTTAACCGCCTCGCCCTTGTAAATCTCACGCGGGGCGGAGGCTTTCACAAGAGCGTTTTTAACCGCCCAGTAAAGCGCCTCGTACACGCTGCGCTCAAAGGCGAATTTAATTTCCGTTTTACTCGGATGAACATTAACGTCCACCTGCGCCGCGTCCAGCTCGATGTTAAGCACCGCAACGGGGAAACGCCCGATCATCAGCTCGTTTTTATACGCTTCGGCAAGCGCGTTGTAAAGCGTTTTGTTCACAACGCATCTGCCGTTGACAAAAAATATTTCCATAAGCCTGTTCGGACGCGACAGATTGTTCAGCCCCGTAAGTCCGCGAACGGCGATTCCGTCCTTAACATAATCAACCTCCGTCATTGCGGCGGCGGTTTCGCGCCCCAGAACGCAATGAACGGCGTTTTTCAGAATGTTATCGCCCGGTGTGAGCAAAACCTCCTTGCCGTCACGAATAAGCCGAACCGAAACGTTCGGGTGACTGAGCGCTTGCTTGTTGCAGACATCCGAAACGGCGGCTGCCTCCGCAGCGTCCTTTTTTAAGAACTTCATCCGCGCAGGAGTATTGTAAAAAATATCTCTGACAACAATCGTTGTTCCCTCCGGGCAGCCGGCAGGTTCCTTTTTAACCTCCTCGCCGCCCTCCATGACAATATGCGTGCCCTCGCTTTCACCGGTAGGCTTTGTGAAAAGCTCCGTTCGGCTGACCGCTGCAATGCTGCACAGCGCTTCGCCGCGGAAGCCGAGCGTTCCGATGCTTTCAAGGTCGCCCGCGGTTTTAATTTTGCTTGTCGCATGGCGCAGAAAAGCCGTTTTTGCGTCATCGCTGTCCATTCCGCAGCCGTTATCCGTTACGCGCATATAGGTTATACCGCCGCGCTTGATTTCAACCGTGACGGATTTTGCGCCGGCGTCGATAGCGTTTTCCACAAGCTCCTTTATAACGCTTGCCGGGCGCTCGACAACCTCCCCCGCGGCGATTTTTTCCGCAGTAAATTTGTCAAGAACGTTTATTCTTCCCATGCGATTCCCTCCTTTTAGGCATATTCCCTACAGCATTTTCTGAAGCTCATACAGCTTATTGAGCGCTTCGATCGGGGTGAGCGTTGTTATATCAATCGCGCGCAGAGCATCAGTCACGGCATTTGATTCCATACTCATAAAATCAAACTGCGCGCTTTCCTCTGCCTTTTCGGCTATCTTTTTACCCTCAGCAAGCGCGGAATCTCCTTTTTCAACGCCATTAAGAACGCTTTTGGCGCGCTTTATCACGCTGCCGGGAACGCCGGCAAGCTTTGCAACTTCAATTCCGAAGCTGTCGTCCGTGCCGCCGCGCACAATTTTGCGGAGAAAGGTTATATCATCGCCGCGTTTTTTGCAGGCGGTGTTGTAATTGACAATCCCGAAAACCTCACCCTCGAGCGCCGTCAGCTCGTGATAATGAGTGGCAAAAAGAGTTTTCGCGCCGATGTGCTTAACAATATGCTCTATAACCGCCCATGCAATCGAAAGTCCGTCAAAGGTGCTTGTACCCCTCCCGATTTCATCGAGTATGCAAAGGCTTTTTTTCGTTGCGTTTTTCAGGATATAGCTTACCTCATTCATTTCAAGCATAAATGTGCTCTGTCCCGATGCAAGATCATCCGAAGCGCCTATTCTTGTGAATATTTTATCAATTATTCCGCATTCGCAGCTGTCCGCCGGAACGAACGAGCCAATCTGCGCCATCAGCGCAATAAGCGCCGTCTGCCGCATATATGTCGACTTGCCTGCCATGTTCGGTCCCGTTATGATTGCGGCGCGGTTCTCCTTGCAGTCAAGCAGAGTGTCGTTCGGGACGAAAAGACTGTCGCGCAGCATTTTTTCAACCACCGGATGCCTGCCGCCCTTGATTTCAAGGCGGTCGGAAACGGTTATCTGCGGCTTTGTATAGTTATTTTTCACAGCTGCCTCGGCGAGCGAATAAAGCACGTCCGTCATGCCGATTGCGTGCGCCGTTTTCGAAATGCGCTCCATTTCATCGCACACGCGGCGGCGGATTTTCACAAATTCATCATATTCGAGCTGCACAAGCCGCTCCCCTGCGCCGATAACAGTGTTTTCGATTTCCTTAAGCTCCGCCGTTATATAGCGTTCGCCGTTCGTAATCGTCTGCTTTCTTATATAGTCATCTGGAACCTTTGAAAGCTGTGAGGCCGATACTTCAATAAAATATCCGAAAACCTTGTTGAACTTGACCTTCAGATTCTTTATTCCCGTGCGCTCCTTTTCTCGCGCTTCAAGCCCCGTGATATAGCTTCTTCCGTCCGTTGCGGCGCTGCGGAGCTTATCGATTTCTTCGTTAAAGCCCTCGCGGATAAGCCCGCCGTCACGCAGGGATATGGGCGGCTCCTCCGTTATGCCGCGTTCAAGCAGGTCGTGCAAATCGTCAAGCGTGTCAAGCGATGCCGCCTGTGTTGACAGAAGCACGCTGCGTGCGCGCGCCAAAAGCTTTGAAATGTGAGGCAGTCTTGAAAAAGAGCTGCGCAGCGCGGCAAGATCGCGCGCGTTCGCCGTTCCGAGCGACACGCGGCTCATAATCCGCTCAATGTCGTTTATTCCGCAAAGCGCTTCACCCAATTCGTCGCGCCATTCAAGATTATTTACAAGCTCCTCCACGCTGCAAAGGCGGTTATTGATTGCCGCCGCATTCACCAGCGGACGAAGAATCCACTGTTTCAGCATTCTTGCGCCGATTGACGTTTTGGTGTTGTCAAGCACCCACAAAAGACTGCCGCGGCGGCTTTTGTCGCGCATGGTTTCAACAAGCTCCAGATTGCGCTGGCACGAGGTGTCAAGGTCGACAAATTCCTGCGATGTATATACATTAATTTCCCTTATATGCGTCAGCTGCGCTTTCTGCGTTTCGAGCAGATAATCAATCAGCGCCGCGGTTGAAGTCAGCAAAAGCGGATCGGTTATATCCGAGCTGTTTGAAAGCTGCATGGAAACTTTTTCGCGCGCGTCCTTTTTCACATCGTCCGCGTTGTAGAAAAACGCGAGAGCCGAAGTGCGACTTTTGATATATTCATCAATACGGCGGCTTTTGCCGCCGCTGCCGCCGATTGCAATTTCAACCGGCGCAAAGCGCGACAGCTCGCTTAAAAGCTTGTCGCACTCAATATCCCCGTTAAGAACCGTTCCGAGCATTTCACCGGTTGAAACATCCGCAAAGGTAACGGCGCAGTCAGCCCCCTCGCGACAGATGCTTGCCATGTAGTTCGTTTTGCGCGCGTCGAGCAGAGAATCGTCTAAAATTGTTCCGGGAGTTACCACGCGGACTATGCCGCGCTTTACTATTCCCTTCGCCGTTTTCGGATCCTCCATCTGTTCGCAGATGGCAACCTTATGCCCCTTTGCGACAAGGCGCGCTATGTACGAATCCGCCGCATGAAACGGAACGCCGCACATCGGTGCACGCTCCTCCTGACCGCAGTCGCGCCCGGTCAGCGTTATTTCAAGCTCCTTGGACGCGAGAATTGCATCCTCGAAAAACATTTCATAAAAATCTCCGAGCCGAAACATCAGAATGCAGTCCGCACATTCCTTTTTCACACTCAGATATTGCTTCATCATTGGAGTAAGCTCAGCCACAGCGCTCCGTCCTTTCTTTAATGACATCCTCCGCAGCTTGCACAGCTTCCGCTGCAGCCGCCGGGCATTTTCCCGGTTATATGAAACGATATAATCCCGTTCATTCTGTCAATAACCTCCTGGAAAGTCCTCTGCGCAGCGATATATGCGGAAATATGCCCGTTCTCCATCATTTTTTCGTATGCCGTTTCAAGCTCGGTGCGGATTTCCTTCATTCTTTCCTCTCCGACCTCGCCTTTATTTATCTCGTCCGCAAGTTTTGTGCGAACGGCGCTGTATTCCTGCAAAAGACTGAGCGCCTCCGCGTCCTCCTCCTGCTCGCGCTCGGCGGTTTTCAGCGTTTTGTATTCCTCGCTTTCGATAATCGCCTCGCCGAGCTCCTTTGCCTTTTCATAAATATCAGCCATGATTTTTCTCCTTTCAGCTTCAGCGCTCAAGCTCGCCGCAGAGAATCCACGTTTGAGCGCGCGTTATTTTTACGGGAATTATCTGCCCTGCCAAATCGGGCGTTCCCTTGAAATTTACTATCTTATTCGCATAATTCCGCCCCGTCATCATATCGGGATCGTTCTTGCTCGGTCCTTCAACCAGAACGAGCTCTGTTTTCCCCTCATGCCGCTTGTTCCGCTCAAAGCTTATCTTATTCTGCAAATCAAGCATGCGGCGAAACCTTGCGTTGATTTCCTCCTCCGATGCGCACGGCTCAAGCTTTGCCGCACGCGTTCCCGTTCTTTTGGAATATATAAATGAAAATATGCTGTCGAACCGTGCCGCGGACAGGATTTCCTCGGTTTTTTCGAAATCCGCCTCAGTTTCTGTCGGAAAACCGACGATTATATCGGTGGTCAGCGCGATGTCAGGCATAAGCTCCCGCGCTTTTTTAACCGTTTTCATATACTGCTCAGCGGTATAACGCCTGTTCATGTCGGCAAGAACCTTGTCGCTGCCCGACTGAAGCGGCAAATGCAGCTGCTTGCATATCTTTTCCTGCTGCGCCATGGTATAAAGCAGTCTTTCCGAAATATCCTTCGGGTGGCTCGACATAAAGCGAATCCGTTCTATCCCTTCCACCGTGCAGACGCTTTCGAGCAGCTTTGCAAACGCGTCTTTTTCGCCGCGGTCAAGCCCGTAGGAATTGACGTTCTGCCCGAGGAGCATAACCTCGCGCACGCCGCTTTGTGCAAGACTTCTCACCTCGCAGAGGATATCCTCCGCCGCGCGGCTTCTTTCCCTGCCGCGCACATAGGGAACAATGCAGTAGGAGCAGAAATTGTTGCACCCATACATTACCGACACGAAAGCGCGGCTGCCGCCGTCATGCTTAACGGGAAGTCCTTCGGCAATGCTGCCGCTTCCTCCGATGTCAAGAATGCGTTCACTGTGCTGAAGCGCCTGCATCAGAAGCTCGGGGAAACGCCACAGCGCATGTGTGCCGAATATCAGGTCAACATGGCGGTACTTTGCCTTGATGCGCGCCGCAATCTGCTCCTGCTGAACCATGCAGCCGCAGACCGCGATTATCACGCCCGGACGCCGCTCCTTTAAATGCTTGAGTGCGCCAAGATTTCCGAAAACCCTGTCCTCGGCATTTTCGCGCACGGCGCAGGTGTTAAAGATTATGACGTCGGCTTTTTCGCGCTCGTCCGTCATTTTGTAGCCCATCTGCTCCAGCATACCCGTCAGCCGCTGTGAGTCGTTCACGTTTTGCTGGCAGCCGTAGGTCTCGACCAGCGCAAAGCGCTCGCCGCCGCTTTTTTTCACAAGCTCCATTATTTCGTTCTGGCGCGCTATTTCCGCGCCGTCAATGCGTACATTCTGCTCTGACAATCTATTTCTTCCAATCCGTTATATTTTTCAGCTTTCCGCGTACTTTCTCCAGTAAAACAAATACTGCTGCGCAAATCCGCTGTATGCCCCGAACGCTTTCTCTCCGGCACGCTTTGCGTCGCTTGCCGAAAACTGCTCCGCCATAACGCGCTTTATCCAAACGTCCGACGGGAACAGGTCATATTTACCGAGCGAGAATAAAAGCACACAGTCGCAAACCTTGTCACCGACGCCGTACAGCTTCAGCAGCTGCTCGCGCGCCTTACCGGTTTCGCACTTTTCAAGGTCGCTGCCCGATATTTCTCCGCCGGCAACTTTTTTTGCCGCGGAAAGTATATACGGAGCGCGGTATCCGACGCCGATTGCGCGGAAATCCTCCTCCGAAAGATGAGCCAGGACCTCCGCGGACGGAAATGCATGAAGCGTTTTCCCGTTAAAGCTTATTTTCTTTCCGTACAGCGTGCAAAGCTTTTCCACGCATGAACGGATTTTCGGAATCGAGCTGCGCTGCGATATTATAAACGATATAAGAGTTTCAAAAAATTCCTGGCGCAGAATTCTTATTCCTCCGCCGTACTCCACTGCGCGGCGCATTGTGCCGTTCACGGAAACGGCTCTTTTGATTTCCCCGTAATCGCGCCGCACGTCAAGATATTTTTCCCAGAAATCGGAATAATCCTCCTCGGTGCAGCCGCCGAGCTCAACGTTTGTCCCGTCGGAAGAGATTTTCACCGCTCTGCCTCCGGCAACGCCCGTGTAGCTCCCGTCGGGCTCCGGGGTCCATCGAAAGCACTGTCCGCAGTCAAAGGTATGGTGCGGAACAAAATCACTTAATTCTATTTTCACGCCGCGTCACGCCTTTCTTTTTCTTATTCTGTCATCAATTGCGCGCAAAAGCTCGCTGCGGTATTCCTCCGCTCCGAAAGCCGCACAGCGCATATCCGCTATCCCGACGCAGCGGCGCAGCCACGCTGCTGCCGCAGGCGCTTCGGTCTCCGCTTCAAGCATGGCTGCAACGGAAAGGGCAAGCCTTGCAAAGCGCGCATTTCCGTACTCCGCAAAAGGGAACACCTCGGGTCGGTATATCCGAAGATTTTCGCCCTCGCAGCAAACATATCCCCCGGGATTTCTCATCGAAGCGCCGAGCTGAAGCGAAATCGTTCTTCCGCAGCTTATCCCGGCGAGGATAACGTCCGTGAACGGCGTTACGGTAAGATGCTTCCAGATTGCTTCATCGGCCGAAAACCATTCAATATCAAGATCACGCATCAGGCTTGCCGCCCGCTCAAACTCACGCACGAGCAGTGCGTCCGTTTTATAAATATCCTCATCGGTGCAAACGGAGAGGCGGTTTTTCCGCGCTGCAGCTCTTTTGCACGCAAGCCTTGCGGCAAACTCCGCATTATGCACCGAAAGCGAAATCCTGCCCTCCGTAGACTCGGAGGTCTTTTCCGAATCCGTGTCATAGCACGGGCAGATTATGCACCGCCCGGCAATATAATGAGCATGAACCGACAAATCCAGTTCGCGGCGCATCTGATCCAAATCAGCGCTGTCCCTTGTGCTGCGGCAGTTCCACAGCACTGCGTCATGGCCTTGTATTTCAGCCGCAACAACGCGCCGTGCCGTTTCGGAACGCGCACACTCGCCGACAACCAGATGCGAGAGAAAGTCGCACCTTACAGGTTTTCGGAATTTTCGCATAACGCGTTTTATAACGGTTTCCGCAAACTTAAGATCCTCCTCCGCTTCACGCGTGGATGCAATCAGCAAAACCGACTTACTCACACACAATCTCTCCGTCCGAAACGGCGGCGGTTATCTTTTTCGGCCTGCCGCCGCGGATAATTATATCCGAAAGCTTATCTTCGATTTTCCGCTCAATCAGGCGGCGCAGCGGCCGCGCACCCATATGCTTCGCCGCAGCTTCATCAACAAGCTTTTCGCGCACCTCGTCCCCTGCAACGAGCGACATTCCTTTTTCCGCAAGCATTTCGTTAAGCTCGCCGAGCATAATATCGAGAATGCCGAGCATTTCGCTTCGGCTGAGCTCTCCGAACACAACAATTTCATCAACGCGGTTGAGAAATTCCGGGCGGAAGATTGCCTTCAGCGCACGCATAACCTTTTCACTTCTTTGGCTGCTCGCGCTTTCCGCAAACCCTATGCCGCTGCCCTTCCAGTCGCTTCCGGCGTTGCTGGTCATCACAATAACGGCGTTTTCAAAGCTGACAACCTTTCCGTGACTGTCCGTCACGCGTCCGTCGTCAAGTATCTGCAGAAGAACATTCATAACATCGGGGTGAGCCTTTTCAATCTCATCGAACAAAATCACGCAGTAAGGCTTTCTGCGAACCTTTTCGGTGAGCTGCCCGGCGTCATCGTACCCGACATATCCCGGGGGCGAACCGATAAGCTTTGACACTGTGTGTTTTTCCATAAATTCCGACATGTCAACGCGGATAAGCGAATCCTCCGAATCAAAAAGCTCAATTGCGAGCTGTTTGACAAGCTCCGTTTTTCCGACGCCGGTCGGACCGACGAAGATGAAGCTTGCAGGGCGGCGTTTTTTCGAAAGCTGCGCGCGCGAGCGGCGGATTGCGCGGCTGACAGCGCTGACCGCGTTATCTTGCCCGATAATTCTTTCGTGCAGTCTTTCCTCAAGCTTTAAAAGTCTTTCTGTTTCCGCCTCGGTTATTTTGCGGACGGGAATTTTCGTCCAGTCCTCAACAACGCGCGCAATGTCCTCCGTTGTGAGATAAACGTCCTTTTCTTGATTCTTTATGTTGTCAAGCTCGTTTTGCAGCGAGCACTCCTTCGTTTTCAGCTCTGCGAGCCTTGCAAAATCCTCCTCGCTCTGCTCCGAGCTGCATTGCTCCTCAAACTGCTCACGCTCGTTTTTTGCCGCTTCAAGCGCTTTTGCGGCGCGAGCCTGCGCTGCAAGCAGTGCGTTTTTAAGATTTGCGCGGCTGCCTGCTTCGTCAATAAGGTCAATTGCCTTGTCGGGAAGAAACCGCCCCGTGATATATCTTGTCGAAAGATTTACCGCCGCTCTTATAACCTCATCGGGTATTCTGACCTTGTGATAGTCCTCGTAATACTGCTTTATTCCGAGAAGAACCTCAACCGTTTCCTCCGGCGATGGCTCTTCAACGATAACCGTCTGAAATCTTCTTTCAAGCGCGGAATCCTTTTCGATAAATTTGCGGTACTCCGTAAGCGTTGTTGCGCCGATTACCTGAATTTCGCCCCGTGCAAGCGCCGGTTTAAGGATATTCGCGGCGCTCATCGCGCCCTCCGCGTCGCCTGCGCCGACAATATTGTGCAGCTCATCGATAACAAGAATGATATTTCCGAGCTTCTTCGTTTCCTCGATAATGCCCTTGAGCCGCGCTTCAAACTGACCGCGGTACTGAGTTCCGGCAACAATCGCCGTAAAATCAAGCAAATATATTTCCTTGTCGAGCAGCTTTTCCGGCACATTCCCGGCAGCTATTCTTTCGGCAAGTCCCTCCGCAATCGCCGTTTTTCCGACGCCGGGCTCACCGAGCAGCGCAGGGTTGTTCTTCGTTCTGCGAGACAGTATCTGCAAGACACGACGAATCTCGTCATCTCGCCCGATCACAGGGTCGAGCTTTCCTTCTTTGGCCTTTTCGGTTAGGTCAACCGTGTATTTCTTTAGGGCTTCACGATTGTTCTCAGCTTCGGGATTGTCCACTTTTTCACCTCCGCGCACGGATAAAATTGCATTTTCTAGGCTCGGTTTATTGAGGCCTTCCTCTTGCGCAAGGTGTGCGGCGTCACACTTGCTGTCGCATAAAGCTAAAAGGAAGAGATCGGTGGAAATGAATTTATCGCCGAGTCTTTCGGCCTCCCTTTCCATCGAATTAAGAATTGCCATCAACTCACGGCTGATTTGGACATTGTCGGCAGCTCCGGAAACTTCCGGCAGTTTGCCGATCGCTTCCTTCACCTTACGTTCGAGTTCTCTGACTCTCACGCCGGAGCGCTCTAAGAGCGTCCTTCCGGTGCCCTCGGTGTCCTTTAATACCGCAAGCAGCAAGTGAAGCGGATCGATGTACTGCTGGGAACGCTCAACAGCCATCGATTGTGCTTCTCCGAGCAACTCTTGGAACCGAGTTGTAAATTGATCTTGACGCATAAGAGTTTGAATCTCCTTTTGTTAAGGAAACATTCGGAATCAACTCCTGTTCCCCTATGCGTCTATTCTGAAGAGTCCGCGGAGACGGACGTGCGTTTTTCTCTTATTTTGAGCTTATTTGGTCCACCTGGATTTTGCAGCTTCGTCGGTCTCTTTGGCCTGTACCCAACGGGTGCCCTCGCCCACCTTTTCCTTCTTCCAGAACGGGGCTTCGGTCTTTAAGTAGTCAATAATGAACTCGCAGGCTTTAAATGCTTCCCCGCGATGGGCGCCGGAAACGCCGACAAAAACGATCTGATCCGTGGCGAATAATTCGCCGACACGATGAATCACGGTCGCATCCATAATGTCCCAGCGCTTCTTTGCCTCTTCCACAATGGCCGTAAGGGCTTTTTCGGTCATGCCGGGATAGTGCTCCAACGTCATGGAAGCGACCTCGTCACCTTCGTTAAGGTCGCGAACCGTGCCTAAAAACATCACGACGGCGCCGACTTTGGGAGACGCATGCAGTGCCGCTACTTCAGCCTGAACATCAAAGTCTTCTGTTTGAACTGCAATCTTCATTGACGCCTCTTATAAGTTGAATTCTGTGAATGGGATGTAGGTCACCAAATCGCCCTTCTTCAAGTCAGCTTCAGCCGGAATGTCGGCTAAGCCATCTGCCCAGGTGCAGGAGCTGAGCACTGCCGAGTTTTGAGTTCGGTAGTTTTCCAGCTCTCCGGCGCCGTTGCGGCGGACACGGATGAATTCGCGGCGGGATCCGCACTTGTAATCAAAGGCCAGCGGAAGGATATAACCCTTCACATCAATCTGGCCGCGACCGGAAAGTTTAAGAATCAGCGGCTGAGCAAACAGCAGGAAGGTCACAAAGCCGGAGACGGGATTGCCGGGAAGGCCGATAAACGGAACGCCGCGAACTTCACCTTTGGCGACCGGTTTGCCCGGCTTCATGGCGATGCGCCACATCTGCATCTTACCGAGCTCTTCAACGGCTCGGCGAATAAAGTCGGCTTCGCCTACGCTCATGCCGCCGCTGGTCAGAATGAAATCAGACTTGCGTGAGGCTTTACGGAAAGCTTCCAGAGTTGCTTCAAACGTATCAGGAATATTGCCGTAATCCACCACATCGCAGCCCAGCTGATGGAGCAGTCCGCGCAGGACAAAGCGGTTGGAGTTGTAGATGCCGCCCTCGACAAGCTTTTCTCCCGGCATCGCGAGTTCATCACCGGTGAAGAAAAGCGAAACACGAATCGGACGATAAACCTTAACTGTGGAAACGCCGATGCTCGCGGCAACGCCGAGCGCCGGAGGCGTTAAGCGGTCGCCCTTCTTCAATACAGTCTGGCCGACATCAATATCGCAGCCTGCTCTTCGAATCCAGGCACCGGCTTTAGGATCACAATGGAATTCAACGCTGCCGTCTTCCATCTCGGAAGCTTCTTCCTGAGGTATAACCGCATCGGCTCCCGGAGGGATGGGGGCGCCGGTGAAGATGCGGGCGACAGTGTCGGGTTCAAGTTCAGTACCGACGTGGCCGGCAAAAATTCGCTGAGAAACCGGGAAATTGCGGCGACCGCCTGCAAAATCGGCGCAGCGAACGGCATATCCGTCCATCTGAGAATTATCCAGAGGAGGGACTTTAATTTCGGAGACGATGTCTTGGGCGAGGATCTTGCCTGCCGAATAAAGGGTCACCATATCTTCTACTTCGGCAACCGCCTCCGCACCTTCCAAAATCTTTGCTTTTGCTTGTTCAACTGTCAGCATTTCCGTGTTTCTCCGTCTTCGAGACCAAGCTCTCGAACTATGAAGCGAGTAATGGTTTCGGCATCATTTATATCAAAAATCGGCAGATTTCCAAATGCCGGGTGTGTCGTATCGGTCAAGACCGCAGCGATGCGCTTGTCGTGTGCGCAAATCGGTGTTTCATGCCGTTCGAGCTTGCGCCAAACCTCCAGACGAAGCGCTTCCTGCTCTTCGGTCTTAAAGCCTTCGACAATCACGATGTCCGCAGGATCTAAATGACGAATTAAATCCGACAGCGTGGGCTTTTCTTTCGGCGTCTCGGTGAGCATGGCCCAGCGTTCGTCGGTATGCACAATAACCTGCGTCGCACCTGCTTCACGAAAACGATAAGAATCCTTCCCGGGCTTATCGATATCGACATTGTGATGGGCGTTTTTAACGGCCGAGACTTTGAGGCCGCGCTCAGCGAGCAGCGCGATGATTTTTTCGATCAGGGTAGTTTTGCCGCTGCCGGAGTATCCAACAAAATTAACAATCTTCATAAAAACAAAAAGGCCTGCGGTTAAGCAAGCCTCTTCAAATTAAAACTTATTTCCCGACGTCATGCTCGGCGAGGAAATTTTTAACCAACTGCGCATCCGCAGGCATTTCCAGCACTTTCTGCGGTTTTTCGAGCAGATCTTCGTAGCCGGCCGGAACCGGAGGTTCAAAGCCGACGGCTTCTTTAATCGTAGCTGCAAATTTAGCAGGTAATGCGGTTTCCAAACAAATGGTCTTTACACCCGGGATTCGTTCTTTCATTGCCGCATTGATGCCGTCCGCTGTGTGCGGATCCACAAGGAAGCCGTACTGATCCCAAACGCGCTTGATGCAGGCCAAACGGTCGGCGTGGGTGCTTCTGGAAGCGGTAAAGCCGCTTGCCTTCACAGCTGCCC
>CAJJUC010000013.1 GCA_905195005.1 uncultured Eubacteriales bacterium
CTGTATGTAATGATTTTGTAACAATAGTATTGTATAATAGTATCAGAAGAAATCATATACATACATTGTTTTGAATCCGAAGTTCGGTTTTTTCAATCTGTTTAAATGAAAGGAGTACAGCCATGATGTCAGTAATAAAAAAACTCGGCGCATTTTTTGCGGCTGTGCTTGTGGTTTTTTATGCTTCCTCTGCAATGGCGGCAAATCCGGCGTCCTTTGCAGCGGGGGACGCCGGAAACGCTTGGGATCTGATTGTTGTCCGCAAGCCCGAGTCGAAAAATTCCGCAACGCTTAAGACAACATACGGGATTACGGGCACGGGAAAGAACGGAGTTAAGGTTGCATACTATCGCTTCAACGGTTCGGCATATGTTTCCGTTAAAAACGGAGACGGAACAACAGCGCAGACAACCGTTGGCAAAGCCGGTGTGTTTTACAAGCAGGTAAGTCTTTCCGAGGGGCATAACAAATTTGCCGTCAGAGCAGACGCAGGCGGCGCATATCAGGTGGTTTACTTTGATATTAATGTTTTGCGCCAGGAAATTATGAACAATGTTTCCAACGGGATTCAGTCGCTTTACAACGGTTGGATAAATTAAAGCCCTGACATATTTGACAAATAAAAAACTGCGGTTGAAAAGTCCACCGCAGTTTTTTTGATAAAGTTGAGGTGAAACCAAAACTGTGCTTAAGGAACGTATAAAATCCTCCGCAATTGTTTTTCTGATTTTTAATATGCTTTTTCTCGTCGGCGAGATATGGTTTGTCCACAGCTATTCGGCGGTGGGCGAGCTCGCTGTGCAGTATTTGCGCTCGGTTCCCGTAATCAGGGGGCTTTTGCCCGAGGAACGGAGCTACAGTATTCCGAAAGAAAATCTTTCAAAGCCGAGAAAATTCCTTATAAACGACGGTTCGCTTTGGATGGCATACTATAACACCGATGTCGGCTATTCCCCGATTGAGCAGCGTACCCGTTCCATAATAAACGGACTTTTGAAAGGCGATATTACGGCAACGCGCAAAATTCCTTACGAAACATGGGAGGAGGGGCTTGAATCCGTCAGCGTTTATATTGAATATCCGATTTCCTTTTCCATACCGCTGCTTTGCGAAATAATGGGCGTCAGCTCGGCAAAGGCTCCGCAGGACGCGGAGCATGTGAAGGATTTCATAATTCTTCCTTCCGATGAAAAAAACAATGTGTGCGTGCTTGTGCGTGATTTTTCGGATAACAGCGACGCATATGCATATATGCTCACGGGGGACTATGAGCTGCCGGCAGAGGATTTGTCAGTCTACGCAAATGCCGGAACGGACGGCTACTATGAACCGGCTTTCAGCACGGGGCTTGAACTGGACGCGGACAATGTTTCCCTGAATCCGCTTGTTCTTTTTTCGGATTCACGCCCCGAAACGGATATCATCGAATCACGCAGCCTTACAGGGGAGGAGGTTGACAAGCACATTCTTCAGGCGTTTTCGTTCAATCCCGTTTCAGTAAATGATTATCTCGATAAAAACGGCGCGGTGAACTACATTGAAAATTTCGCCTCGGCAAAGTTTTACCCCGATTCGCTTTTCGAATACAAGGCTGTAAGCAATGACCGCGGAATTGTTTTAAATGAAAACACCTCGGATTACAGTGTGCTGAACAGCGCAATTGACTTTGCGGAGCGAGTGTGGTCAAGCGCCGGAGGTGATTCTCTGAACGTTTTAGTGACAAGCGACCTTTCGGATTATGACAGCTCGCGCCCCTATACCTTCCGGTTCGATTACTACTGCAACGGCAGACCCGTTGAGGTGCGCCTTCCCGCCGCCGTCGGGCATGAAAAAATGTCCTGTGCAATTGAAATGACCGTTACAGAGGGCAGACTGATTGAATACAGGCAGTATATGCGCGGCTACAGCGTGCGCGGAAAAGCCGCCGTTTACGGAACGTTTGTTGACGCACTGGATGGCTTTGCGAATAAGCTTTCCTCGGAAAAGGTCAAAATTGTGATTGAGGATATATATATAGGATATATAGACGAGGGACGAAGCGGTGAGCTTTCCGCCTGCTGGCTTGCAAGGGTCAACCGTGACGATAAAATATATCAATACGCGCCGAAGAGCGTGCAAAGAGCGGCGGTGAACCAATGAACTGGTCAAGAGTTAAAAGTATAATGATCTTCTTTCTTATCGGAATAAATGTGTTTTTGCTGATTGTTTTCGGGCTTATTACCTACCGCGAAAATTACATTCCCGACAGTGTTATCGGCGCGGCGGCTTCCGTCCTCGCTTCCGAGGGCTTTCCGTGCGATTCCGATCTGATTCCGAACATGTACAAAAGCGCCGCTGTGCTGAACACCGATTTTTACACTGCGAGCGAGCTTTCCGACGCATTTTTCGGGCGGCAGCTTCCGTTCAGAACCGAAGGATATTCGCTGATTGCAGAATCGGACTCAGACGGGGAAAAGCTGACCGTCAGCGGAAGCTCGTTTGCTTTCGAATCCGACCGCACAGAAAAATCCGCCTCGCCGCGGAAAATCCGCCGCGCGCTTGAAAAAGCCGGGATTAATATGCGCGGCGCGGTTTATGACAGCAGGCATAAGCAGTTTGTCCTGTATTATAAAGGAATAATTCTTGACAAAATGTATATAAAGGCAGGCATTGATTCCGACGGGCGTTTGTGCCGAGCTGACGCAGCATGGGTGCAGATTTCTCCCTCGTCCGTGAAAAAACGCGTGTCGTTCATGGAAACCGTGACGGCTTTGCCGCAGAAGATAGAGAAAAAGGGAACCGTTAGGAAAATTGAGCTTGCATATGCGCTCGATTCCTTTCACAGCGATAAATATGTTTTCCGCCCGTCATGGATAGTAACTGTCGGAGAAAAGAAAACCACAATAACATGTGAATAACCGAAAAGAAGCAGCCGCGCATTATATCCGTGCCCCGCCGGCTGTTTTTTTAGGTTATATTTCCGCACAGCAAAAAAAGGGGCTGTAGCAAAATGGAATCGCATTTTGCTACAGCCCCTTCCTCCGTTCATTTCAATGAAAGCTCAATCAGATGGCTCTGACAACTTTGCCGCTTCTCAGGCAACGCGAGCAAACATGGATAGTCTTAGGAGTGCCGTTAACAACAGCCTTAACTGTTTTAACATTGGGCTTCCAGGCACGATTGCTTCTTCTGTGAGAATGGCTTACCTTAATTCCGAAAGTAACGCCCTTTCCGCATACATCACACTTAGCCATATATTTTACCTCCTTAGGATTGCATTACATAATAACGTGCAAGAGATATTCTAACAGATAACACGGTAAAATGCAAGCTTTTTTTTAAAATTTTTTAAAAAAATCGGATAAACTGCCCATTTTTAATATCCAAGCATATTTCCCAGGCTGTCGTCATCCTCAATCCAGTCCCTCCGGACATCAATTTCCGTATAGGTATCCTTGGTGTTTCTGATGATGACCTTATCAATGCCCGAATTAATCACAAGCCTTTTGCACATTGAGCAGCTTGTTGCGTTCTCAACGTACTCTCCTGTTTCCATATCGCGCCCTGCAAGGTAAAGCGTTGCGCCAATCATATCGCGCCGCGATGCGCTGATTATGGCGTTTGCCTCACTGTGAACGCTGCGGCAAAGCTCATAACGCTCTCCGCGCGGAATATTAAGCTGCTGACGGCGGCAGAAGCCGAGGTCAATGCAGTTTTTCCTGTTCCGCGGAGCACCCGTATAGCCCGTGGATATAATCTCATCGTTTTTAACGATAATCGAACCGTAGTTCCGCCGCAGACATGTTCCGCGCTCCAGAACGGTTGATGCAATGTCAAGATAATAATTATGCTTGTCGCGTCTGTCCATAATAAAAGCTCCTTTCCTCGCAGCCTTTACTATAGATTTTATCGTAAAACAGCCGTTTTGTCAATAAAAATCGGCATTTTATGCGTTAATATTCTATTTTCCGTCCACCCTCGTGAGGTAAGTGCCCGGAACGGAGCCGACGATAAGCGTTTGAGCAATCGGCATTCCCGAATTGATATGCAGGGTGCTGCCTGCCATCGGAATGAGCACCTCCATGTCAACCGTGACGGTGAGATTCACCGTATGGATTGTCTGATTGATTCCCGCTTCCTCAAAGGTATGCGAAATATCGGCGTTGGTTACGGAAATGGGAACAAAGCGCACAGTTATGCGCGGCCCCAGTCCCGAGAAAAGGTCCGACCCGAAAACGCTGCTCAAAGGGATTTTTCGTTTAACGCGAGATATTTTGTCAAGCTCATCCCCTATTGAAATGCCGAGGTCGTTTGTGAAGCGGTTAATAAGCGTGCTGTTTGCCGAAACGGATGTTACCTTACCGTCCTTATCCCTTGAGATTACAACGATTTTGTCATAGCTGAAAAACTCTTCCAGCATGACTTTTTTCACCTCGTCATCAATAACCTGCGAAACAACGTTTTTTGCATATGCCTGTGACACGCGGATAAGCGCAGGTCGCAGAGACACCGAAAAAATATATAAAAACGCCGTTATCATCGCCATTATTACCGAAAGAATTATAATACCGCCGAGCTTATGCCGGCGCGGTTTTCTTTTCATAAACATCACCTGTCATTATAATTTATGCAGCGCCTGAATTTTTAGTGCTGTTACTATTGAATTGATTGAATTAATGTGTTATACTTACATTCAGGCAGGTGATAAAATGGAAAAACAAAAGCATATGACAAGCATCGGCGGCAGCGCCGTTATGGAGGGCGTTATGATGCGCGGACCGAAGGAGATTGCAACGGCGGTCCGTAAGCCCGACGGGGAAATAGAAATCGATAAAAGAGCGGTCAGCTCGCTTGTTACAAAGTATCATGTGAATAAAATTCCGATTATCCGCGGAGTGTTTGCGTTTTTTGATTCAATGATTTGCAGCATCCGCTCGCTCATGTGGAGCGCGGAGTTTTTTGATACTGAGGAGGACAGCGCCAAGGAATCGAAATTTGACAAATGGCTTGACGACAAGTTCGACGACAAGGTGAAGGACATTGTTATTTACTTTTCGGTTTTCGTTTCGCTTATTTTCTCAATAGGACTTTTCTTCCTTCTTCCGAACCTCGTTGTCGGATTCGTTGGGAAATATATTCACGGAAATGCGGTGAAATCGCTTCTTGAGGGCGTTATAAGAATTGCGATTTTCCTCGGTTATATTCTGCTTGTTTCACGCATGGAGGACATAAAGAGAGTGTTCCAGTATCACGGGGCGGAGCATAAGACGATTTTCTGCTATGAAGCAGGGCTTCCGCTGACGGTGGAAAATGCACGCACAATGCCGAGACTGCATCCGCGCTGCGGAACAAGCTTTCTTGTGTTCGTTATGGTAATCAGCATTGTTTTATTTTCGTTCATTTCGTGGGACAATATGCTTACGCGCCTTGGGCTGAGGCTTTTGCTCCTTCCCGTTGTTGCCGGATTGAGCTACGAAATTATCCGCTGGGCAGGCAGAAGCCAGAATATTGTTGTGCGCGCGATAAGCAAGCCGGGAATATGGATTCAAAAGATTACCACTCGCGAGCCTGACGACAGTCAGCTTGAAGTGGCAATCGCTTCAATGAAAGCGGTTATCACGGGAAATAAAGAGGACGATAAATGGTAAATGATATTTTGCGCAGTACAGCAACGCAGCTCACGGATTCGCCCGAACCGCTGCTTGACGCACGCGTGCTTCTGGCGCATGCCGCAGGCGTTCGCGATTCGGCGCTTTTATTCCGCGATTTGACCGAAAGCGAGAAAAAAACGTTTGACGGCTATATTGCGCTTCGGAAAAAAGGCGTGCCCGTTGCATATATATTAAAGGAAAAGGAATTTATGGGGTTTTCGTTTTATGTTGACGAAAACACGCTGATTCCGCGGCCTGACACGGAATGTCTTGTTGAAAGGGTGCTTGAACGCGCCGCACATGCGCCGCGCATCCTCGACTTATGCACGGGGAGCGGATGCATCGGAATAAGCCTTGCGCTGATGATTTCGGATTCCGAGGTTCTTTTAACCGATATTTCGGGCGGCGCTTTGAAAGCCGCGGCATTAAATATAAAGCAGCACAGGCTTGAAAGCCGCGTTTCCGCAAAAAGGCTGGACGTGCTCACGGAGGGCTTCCCGACGGGCTTTAATATAATTGTGTCAAATCCGCCGTATATCCCGACGGAAGCGGCAAAATCGCTCGAAGTGAGCAGGAGCGAACCGTTTTCGGCGCTTGACGGCGGTGCGGACGGACTTAAGTTCTACCGCGAAATCATAAAAAAAAGCGCCGCGGCGCTCCCTGCGGACGGTGTGCTTGCCCTTGAAATCGGTTTTGACCAAGGAGAGAGCGTGAAAGCGCTTGCGCTTGAATATTTCCGCGATGCCGAGGTTTTCCGCGATTATGCGGACAATGAGCGCGTTGTGATATGCAGCTTTACGGATTCCGCCATAAAAATCGGCGAAAATGTTTGAAAAAAGTGTTGCATTTTCAAAAACAGTATGTTATAATGATTAGTGCTTGATTGATGTTAATTATTTTTTATTTATTTTTCTCAGAAAGAGGTGAATTCCATGAGAGAAGGTATACATCCCAATTACAAGCAGACCGTTATCAAGTGTGCCTGCGGAAACGTAATTGAAACCGGTTCTACGAAAGAGAACATCAACGTAGAAATTTGTTCAAAATGTCATCCTTTCTTTACAGGTAAGCAGAAGCTTGTTGATACGGGCGGACGTGTTGAAAAGTTCAGAAAGAAGTTCAATATGGACAAGTAATTCAGAGAGGAGCAGCAATAAGCGCTGCTCTTTTTGTATAGTGGAACGGAAGGAATTTACGCCTTTCAATTTTTTCGGAACGGAGCTAAGGTATGTTTACACTGCTTAAACGGGAAGGGTGCGCAAGGCGCGGAACATTTGAAACGGTGCACGGAACAATTCAAACGCCTGTTTTCATGAACGTCGGAACATCGGCGGCAATAAAGGGCGGAGTTTCTTCGCTCGACTTAAAAGAGGTCGGCTGTCAGGTGGAGCTCTCAAACACATATCATCTGCATCTGCGCCCCGGCGATGATTTGATTTACGATATGGGCGGTCTGCACAGGTTTATGAACTGGGACAGACCCATTCTCACCGATAGCGGCGGATTTCAGGTGTTTTCGCTTGCTTCCCTGCGAAAGATAACCGAGGATGGTGTCAGCTTTCAGTCGCACATTGACGGAAAACGCATATTTATGGGGCCGGAGGAAAGCATGCAGATTCAGTCAAACCTTGCTTCAACGATTGCAATGGCATTTGACGAATGTATCGAAAATCCCTCACCGTACGATTATGTTAAAAAATCCTGTATGCGCACATACCGCTGGCTTGAACGCTGCAAGGCTGAGATGGCGCGGCTCAATTCGCTTGAGCGCACGATAAATCCGCACCAGCTTCTTTTCGGAATAAACCAGGGCGGAACATACAGCGACATCAGAATTGACCATATGAAAAGAATATCCGAGCTTGATTTGCCCGGATATGCAATCGGCGGACTCGCAGTCGGTGAAAGCACCGATGTGATGTACGAAATAATCGAGGCGGTTGAGCCGTTCATGCCGAAGGACAAGCCGCGCTACCTTATGGGCGTGGGAACGCCGCAGAATATTATTGAGGGGGTGCGCCGCGGAGTTGACTTTTTTGACTGCGTTATAACAAGCCGCAACGCTCGCCATGCAAACCTGTTTACCGACCGCGGAGTGCTGAATCTGAATAACAAAAAATTCGAAAGAGATGACCGTCCGCTTCAGGAGGGATGCACATGCCCTGCCTGCCGCAATTATTCGCGTGCATATATAAGGCATCTCATAAAAGCAAAGGAAATCCTCGGAATGCGCCTTTGCGTGCTGCATAACCTGCATTTTTACAACACGCTCATGCAGCAGATACGGGATGCGCTTGATGAGGACAGGTTCGACAGCTTCAGCGCCGAAATGCTGGAAAAACTTAATAATCGCGTTTAAATATTATTAATTTTTGGTTATCTTTAACGTTGACAATCGTCATTGCACAACTTATAATAAAATCATCGGATTAATAAACACCTGAAAGGAGCGGTCTGCATGATACAGCGTAAATTGGACGAGCTCGGAAGAGTTCTTATCCCGGAGGAAATGACGCGCAAGCTCGGCATATCTTCGAAAACCTTGCTCAATATTCATCTTGACGGCGAAAGAATTATAATTGAAAAAACGGGGGACAGCTGCCTTTTCTGCGGCAATTCGGAAAATGTTATTGACGGCTTCCATGTTTGCCGCAGCTGCGCACAAAAGGTTGCGGACGTGTTAAAGCTCGTTTAATTACCGTGCGGACCATCACATTGCATAAACCGTCAGCGAGGCGTTTTTGTCGCACACGGCAAGAAAAACCTCGCCGGGGGTTTTATACCCCTGTGCTTTAAGCATGCTGAGCAGCCAATCTGTGCTGCGCCCTGCTGCGCGCAGCGCAGGCATGTTTATCACGCCGTCCGTCACAACGGGAACGGCAATTGATTGCTGCTGCGGGTTGAGGTTCATATCCTGCGGAGTAAGCGGACGGTTTTTCTCGACCGGCATGAAGCTCACGGCACCGTTTGATTCCATAATCGCGGTGTCGATTTCATTTATGTTATAATATCCGGCAAGGCGCGCGCACATGAGGAACTCGTTTAGGTCAAAGTGCGATTTTTTGAATGAATCGCGGATAATCTGCCCGTTGCGCATGAGTATTACGGGCGTTCCCGTGAGAAAGCGGCGCATTCGCAGGCTTTTCTGCGCCGCAAAGGAAAACAGCACCGCCATCACTGCATAAACTGCCATTGCCACGATTCCGCGCAGCATACTCCTGTCAAGATTTGTTGCCATTTCCGCAGCAATTGACCCGATTGTTATGCCGATGATATAATCAAAAAGGCTCATTTGCGAAATTTGCTTTTCGCCCATAATTTTTGTGAGGATAAAAAGCGCCGCTGCGGAGGTGACCGAATAACCGATAACCTTAATAATCATAAAAAATCCCTCCAAAACGGATTATGTCCGCCTTGGAGGGATTTTAAACATTTTATTTTATCAGAGCTTCAACAATTTTCGGAAAATCCATGAAATGCGACGCCTTAACAAGGATAACATCTCCCGGGAGAAGAACACCTTCGAGCCTTTCGAGAAATTCCTCTTTTGTTTTAAAATAGAGGCAATTCCCGCCGTTCTGCAAACAGCCGCTATACATATTTTCCGAAAGAGAGCCGATTGCAACAAGCAGCCCGACGCCGCATTTTGCAGCATGTTCACCCACATGACGGTGAAGCAGCGGCGCTTCGCCGCCAAGCTCGCCCATATCACCGAGAATGCACACGGTGCGCTTTGCATCGCATTTTGTGAGCAAATCAATTCCCGATTCCATTGACTGCGGCGCGGCGTTGTAGCAATCATCGATAACGGTGTATTTTTCGGTGCGGATAACGTTTACCCTTCCGCTGATGGTTTTTGCAGCGGCAACGCCGTCAACAAGCTGATCCTTCGAGATTCCGAGCCAGCTCCCGGCAGCCATGGCAGCCATCGCTGCAAAAAGGATATGACGCCCGGGAACACTCACCCGGCATTCAAGCTGCTCACCGAACAGGTTCACGGTGAAATCGGTTCCGTCAAAGCCATGCTCGCAGAATGACTCTATATTTACATCATTATCCTTGCCGAAGCCGTAGAAGCAAACATTGTTACGCTGCGCGGTGCGGAGCAAATCGTCGTCGCCGTTTAAAATGCAGCGCGCCGTTGGGGGCATATATTCAAATATTTCGCTTTTCGCTTCAAAGATATTTTCACGCGAACCGAAATTTTCGATATGCGATATGCCGATGTTCGTCATTATGCACATCGTCGGTCTTGTAATGGAGGACAAAAGCCGCATCTCACCGTAATGATTAATGCCCATTTCGACAACGGCAACCTCTGCATCGGAATGAATCGACAGAATTGTAAGCGGCACGCCGAGTCCGTTATTATAGTTCCCTTCGGTTTTTACCACCTTATATCTTTGAGAGAGAACGGACGCAACCACTTCCTTGGTTGTTGTTTTGCCGACGCTGCCGGTGATTCCGACAATCGTTATGTTAAGCATTGTGCGGTATGCGCGCGCAATATCCTGGAGCGCTTTCACAACATCGTTGACGACTATGCAGTTATAACCGTCGTACGCTCTTTCGCACACGCAGCAGAGCGCACCCTTTTCCGCGGCGGACGGAATGAAGTTATAGCCGTCCGTGTTTTCGCCCCTGATTGCAAAGAAAACGCTTCCGCGCACAGCCTTTCGGCTGTCAATAACCGCTGATGTTACCTCGGTGTCGAGAACGGCTTCATCGCCGACGAAGCTGCCCTCTGCCGCTGCCGCCATCGCGCGGACGGTCAGTCCCTTGAGCGTCTTATATTCATATTCCATCACGCTTACCTCCGTTCGCAAAAAAGTAAAAGTCTGTTACCTTTTAAGTGATATATTAATAATTTCCTCGCACAGCTCTCTGTAGCTTATGCCGACAGCCGCCGCTGACTGCGGAATAAGGCTTGTTGGGGTCATTCCGGGCAGCGTGTTTGCCTCAAGGCAATATGCGTCGCCCTTTGAATCAAGAATAAAGTCCATTCTTGCATAGCCGAAAAGGCCGAGAGCATTAAACGCTTTAAGCGCCGATTCGCCGAGCATTTTTTCCGTTTCGGGCGGAATTTCCGCAGGGCAGATATCGACCGTCATTCCTGCCTGATACTTGTTTTTATAATCATAGAAGCCCTGCTTCGGAATAATTTCAACTGACGGAAGCACGCGGCTGCCGAGCACCGTTACGGTAAGCTCACGACCGCTCACATACTGCTCAACCAAAATTTCGTCCTCGTATGCAAAAGCCTCTCCGAGCGCCTTGCGGAGCTCCTCATCATCATGCGCAATCGAAACGCCGATTGACGAACCGCCGCTGCACGGCTTGATTACAAGCGGATAACCGCCGAAAGCCGCCGCATCGACCGTTTCTCCTTTTTTTATCATTTTCCCGGCAGGAGTTCTTACGCCTGCGGAAAGGAAAAGCTGCTTTGTGAGATTTTTGTGCATTGCACAGGCGCTTGCAAGATAACCGCAGCCTGTGTATTTAATTCCGAGCAAGTCAAAAGCCGCCTGAAGCCTTCCGTTCTCGCCGTTTTCGCCGTGAAGCGCAAGAAAGGCAATATCCGCTTTTTTGCACAGCTCGATTATATTCTCGCCGAAAAACACATCGGGGTCTCCCCCGCGGCTTTTTTTGACAGCTTCGATATCGGGAACCGTTTCGCTGATTTTTTCGACGGCTGCCGGAGTGACAGCCTTTTCAAATTCCTCCTCAACGCTTCCGCTGAGCTTATATCCCATAAAGACATCCGCCAGAATTGCATGATGCCCGTTTTCAACCAATGCGTTCTGCACCTTTGCGCCCGTTGTGAGCGAAACGTTGCGCTCCGAGCTGATGCCGCCCGCCAAAACAACTATATTCATGACAATCTCCGTTCTGCCGCACTGACTGCGGCTGATTTATATTATTTGCGGTTCCAAAACAAATACCGCCTTTTTATCCGATTCAAATATTTTCCGTGCCGCTTGTCTGACGTCCTGTGCGGTTACGCTTTCAATGCGGCGGATTATTTCGTCATCGGTTCTGATACTGCCGCGAAGAAGCTGCGCCTTTCCGTTTCCGATCATAACACTGTTTACGCTTTCCTGACTCATTATTATACTGCAGCGGAGCTGCGCACGCGTCTTTTCAAGCTCGTATGACGAAACCTCCGCGGTGCAGAGCTTTTCCGCTTCCTCATTGATTACTTTTTCCACCTCGGGGAGCGAATCCGGCTTTAAGCCGGCATACACGCCGAGCATTCCGACGGTCGGGAATTTTGCAGTGTATGAATATATGCTGTAACACAGTCCGCGTTTTTCCCGCACCGACTGAAACAATCTGCCCGACATACTGCCGCCGAAAATCTCATTAAGAACTCCCTCTGCATGGATTTCATCGTTTCCGTCAGTGAAAGCAGAATAACCGATTGAAAGATGCGCCTGCTCAATCTCCTTTTTCCGCTGCCATCTTCCGCCGTGCATCTGTGCCTGCGGAACAGGGATTATTTCCGAGCTGCCGATTTTTCCGAAATATTTTCCGCAAAGCCTTATAAGCTCGCTTTCATCAAAGCTGCCGGCAACGGAAATAACAGTGTTTGCCGGGGTGTAGTGACGGTGCATATACGAAAGCATTTGTTCACGCGTCAGCCCGGAAACAATTTCTGCGCTGCCCGCAACCTGATAGCCGAGCGGACTGCCTCCCCACATATGCTCACACAGTGAATCAAGGGCAACCTCCTCGGGCGAATCCTCATACATATTTATTTCTTCGATAATAACACCGCGCTCAAGCTCAATATCATCGGTTCTGAAAAGTGAATTGTAATACATGTCACTGAGCAAATCAAGCGATATTTCAAGGCTTTCGGGAAGCGCCTTTGTATAATAACAGGTACATTCCCTCGCGGTGTACGCATTCATCTGACCGCCGACAAAATCCATTTCCTCCGCAAGGCGCGCCGCGCTTCTTTTTTCCGTTCCTTTAAAAAGCATATGCTCGATAAAATGGCTTATTCCGTTTTCCTCCGCCGTTTCGAACATACTTCCGGCACGAACCCATATCCCAACGCTGACCGTCTTGGCAAACGGCATTTTCTCATATACAATACATGTTCCGTTGTCAAGGTTAAACTTTTTATACATCTGATCTCCTTAAGAATGAAGCCGCACCGCAGTGAAGCTTAACTGCAATGCGGCTCTCATTATTCCTGTGATTCTTCTTCAGCGTTCTGCTTGGGAAGTGCATCCCTGCGCGAGAAGTTATAGCGACCCATGCGGTCAACCTCGATGAGCTTAACCTTAATCTGATCGCCGACATTTACAACATCCGTTACCTTTTCAACACGCTTGTTGTCGAGCTTGCTTATATGCACAAGACCTTCCTTGCCGGGAAGATATTCAACGAATGCACCGAAATCCATAATTCTTGTTACGGTTGCATCGAACACATCGCCGATTTCAATATCGCCGGCAATTCCGCGCACAATCTTAAGCGCACGCTGAGCGGCATCGGAATCGTTCGTTGCAAAGAACACTGTTCCGTCATCCTCTATATCTATCTTAACGCCCGTCTCGGCAACAATTCTCTGAATTGTTTTTCCGCCGCTGCCGATAACCTCACGAATCTTATCGGGGTCAATTGTTGTTGAAATAATCTTGGGAGCATACTTGTTAAGCTCTGCACGCGGCTCGGAAATGCACGGAAGCATGCACTCGTCAAGAATCTTCAAGCGAGCCTTCCTTGTTTTTTCAAGAGCCTCGCGGATTATCTCCGGCGAAAGACCGTCAATCTTTATATCAACCTGTATTGCTGTGATACCGTTCTTTGTTCCGGCAACCTTAAAGTCCATATCGCCGAAGAAGTCTTCAAGTCCCTGAATATCCACCATTGTAATATAACGCTCGCCCTCTGTCACAAGACCGCACGAAATACCCGCAACAGGCGCTTTAATCGGAACGCCTGCGTCCATAAGAGCAAGTGTGCTTCCGCAGATGCTGCCCTGCGAGGTTGAACCGTTCGAGCTGAGAACCTCGGAAACCATGCGGATTGTGTACGGGAAGTCCTCTGTTGACGGAATTACCGGAACAAGCGCCTTTTCCGCAAGCGCACCGTGACCGATTTCACGTCTGCCGGGACCGCGGCTTGCTCTTGTTTCTCCGACCGAGTAGGACGGGAAATTATAGTGATGAATATAACGCTTCGTTTCCTCCTCATCTATACCGTCAAGCAGCTGCTCCTCGGAAACTGTGCCGAGCGTGCAGACTGTGAGAACCTGCGTCTGCCCTCTTGTGAAAAGACCGCTGCCGTGCGTTCTGGGAAGAATGCCGACCTCTGCCGAAAGGGGACGGATATCGTCAAGCTGTCTTCCGTCAACGCGCTTGCCATCGTCAAGAATCCAGCGGCGGACAACGTATTTCTGAAGCTTGTAAAGCGCTTCATCGATGGCGGCTTCCATTTCGGGATATTTTTCCGCAAGCTCGCCGTAAACATATTCATAAACCGTTTTGAGATTTTCTTCACGGATATTTTTGTCATCGGTGTCAAGAGCTTCGCGCACCTTATCGATTGCAACAGCCTTAACATCCTCGTAAAGCTCCTCGGGAACAACCATGTGCTCATACTCGAATTTCGGCTTGCCGATTTCTTTCTGAATACCCTCGATAAATTCACAAATCTTTGCGATTTCGCGGTGTGCAGCCATGATTCCCTCAAACATCAAATCCTCGGGAACCTCCTTTGCACCCGCTTCAATCATATTGACCTTTGCCTTTGTTCCGGCAATTGTCAGGAACATTTCGCTTTTGTTGCGTTGCTCCTTTGTAGGATTGACAACAACCTTGCCGTCAACCAAGCCAACCGTTGCACCGGCAATCGGACCTGCGAAAGGAATGGACGAAATGCTGATTGCGATTGACGCGCCGATCATTGCCGTGATAACGGGGTCATTATCCTGCTCAACGCTCATAACTGTTGCAACAACGGCAACATCGTTTCTGAGATCCTTCGGAAAAAGGGGACGAATCGGGCGGTCGATGCAGCGCGAAGCCAAAATAGCCTTTTCGCTCGGACGACCCTCCCTCTTCAAAAACGAGCCGGGAATTTTTCCGACCGAGTAGAGTTTTTCTTCATAATCAACCGCGAGGGGGAAGAAATCAATCCCGTCACGCGGCTTTGCCGAAGCCGTTGCCGTTGCATGAACAACGGTTTCACCATAGCGCACAAGGCAGCTGCCGCCGGCAAGCTGTGCCATTTTGCCCGTTTCAACAACGAGCGGACGGCCGCAAAATTCTGTTTCAAATACTTTAAACATACCAAACCTCCGTAATATTATATTTTCAGAGGGGGCAGTTGTTTATATCACTTAAGAAAAAGGCCATTTCATTGAAATCAGCATCTTTCTTAAGTGCTAAAACGACATTCCCCTCCGCTTTGCGGTTAAACAGTGAAAAACGGAGCGCAGGGAAGCCCTGCACTCCGGCATCGATTACTTTCTCAGACCAAGCTTCTCAACTATTGCACGATAGCGGTTGATATCGATTTTCATAAGATAGTTAAGCAAGCCGCGGCGCTTACCAACCATTTTAAGAAGACCTCTTCTTGAATGGTGATCCTTCTTGAACACCTTAAGATGCTCATTGAGGTGATTGATTCTCTCTGTGAGAATGGCAATCTGAACCTCGGGAGAACCCGTGTCGCCTTCATGCAGCTTGTACTGATCGATGATACCCTGTTTCTTTTCCTTAAGCATTGAAAAATCCTCCTTAATGTTTATAGGTAAAACCTCCTCGCCGCCAAGCGCAGAGCCGGAGCAGCTGCTGTACATAGCAACGGGATAATATACCATATATCATAGTAACACAACGCGAACCATTTGTCAACCGTTTATTTCAGAAATTTGCAAAAGCTTGCCTAATCAATGCTTTCCGCAAATAAAAGCGCCGCGGCATATGCACGGCAGAGCGCCAAGCCGCAAAATGCCCCTTGACGCAAGGGCGTGCCCGTGCTTTGATTCCGCATTATTGCCGCCGCATTTTGCATCAGGCTTCTGCGATTATTCATCAATGATGATATCGAGCGCTTCCTCGAGCTCTGCAGCAGGCACAAGGATTTCATAGCAGTCCTCAACCGCCTTGTCGGGAACACGAATGCATCTCAGCATAACAATGATGTTCTTCTCCTCAATCGCGTTTCTCAGACGCTCGGCTTTTTCCCTGCTCCTTGCCATATAGACAGATGTCCACATAACACCGTTTCCTTTCACAGTTTAATACCCGATTATAATACACTACTTTCCTTCCGATTGCAACTGTTTTTTTAATTCTGCACTGTTTTTTCCGCAAATTTTGTCAATTTCTCCAATTAATTCGCCGCTTCCGTCACAATTTCCGGCATTATTTACGCTTATATTTCCGTAATCGCACGAAATAATAATCGGAATTTCGCCCCTGTGTGCACCGATAACGGGGCGGATTTTATCGAGAAGCGCAATTTTTTCACCCGGCAGACTGATTATGAGCGATTCAGTATCCGCGCCGAACGGAGCCGCCGATTCAAGAATAATTTTCGGGTTTTCGTCGTCACGAATATCGAGTCTTCCGTGCACGGCAATGATTTTGCCCTCGGCAATAACCGCGTCAAGCTTGGAAAGCGTTTTCGGAAATACGATGACCTCAATGCTGCCGGTGAAATCCTCAAGCGCAAGAAATGCCATGTTCGTGTTCGAGCGCGTCAGCTTTTCGCGGCGCGTTTCTATGATTCCGGCAACCGTTACCGACGCACCGTCACGCAGGGACGCGGTTTCCGATTCGGCTGCGCTTAAAAGCTCCGCAATTTTCGGATAACCCATCATCTCTATTTTGCTGCGGTAGGCGCTTAAGGGATGCCCGGAAAGATACATTCCGGCGGCTTCCTTTTCCATTGCAAGAAGCTCGCTCTGCTCCATTTCGGGAACCGATTCGTCAAAATCGCTTTCGGGTGCTTCCTCCTCCGCGGCAAAGAACGAAAACTGACCTGCAAGATTGGTTTTCCCTGCGCGCGCTTCGGAATCAATTATCTCCTCATATGCTGCAAGCAGCTGAGCGCGGTTATTATGGAGCGAATCAAACGCTCCGCTTTTTATAAGGCACTCAACAGAGCGCTTGTTGAGCTCCGTTATCATGCGCTTCACAAAATCGCGCAGGCTTTTAAAATCGCCGTTTTCGCTGCGCTCCGAAACGCAGGCGCGCGTGAAGCCGTCGCCGACGTTTTTAATCGTTGTCAGCCCGAAACGAATATTTTTTCCCTCAACGGTGAAAAACGCATTGCTTTTATTTATGTCCGGCGGAAGAATTTTTATCCCCATCTGAACGCAGTTGTTTATATAAAGCGCAACCTTGTTCGAATCGTCCATAACGCTTGAAATCAGCGCCGCCATAAACTGCGCCGGATACAGGCATTTTAAATATGCCGTCTGATATGTTACAAACGAATATGCCGCCGCGTGGCTCTTATTGAATGCATACTCCGCGAAAGCGTCCATATCGTTAAATATGCTTTCCGCCGTTTTTTCATCGATACCGTTTCTTATGCAGCCCGGAACAATAACGCTTCCGTCGGGCGCTTCCTCGCCGTAAATAAAGCTTTGGCGCGCACGCTGCATTTCTTTCGCTTTTTTCTTGCTCATTGCGCGGCGCACCTCATCGGCGCGCCCCATTGAAAAGCCTGCAAGCGTGCGTACAATCTGCATTACCTGCTCCTGGTACACAATGCAGCCGTAGGTCATTTCGAGAATATCCTTAAGAAGCGGATGTTTGTAGGTAATATTTTTCGGGTTGCTTTTATTCTTTATGTATGCCGGGATAAAGTCCATCGGACCGGGGCGGTAAAGCGCGATTCCGGCGGTTATATCTTCTATGTTCTCAGGCTCAAGCCTTTTCATGAATGAGCGCATACCGCCGCTTTCAAGCTGAAACACGCCGTCCGTATCGCCGCGCGAAATCATTTTATATACTTCGGGAACGTTGTAATCTATATTGTGAATGTCAATGTCAATTCCCATTGATTTCGCGATTTTTATTGTGTCGTCAATAACAGTAAGATTCCGAAGCCCCAGAAAGTCCATTTTAAGAAGCCCGAGTTCTTCAACGGTGTCCTTTGTATACTGCGTTGAGATAATATCATCGCTCCGCTGAACGGGCACAAAGCTTGAAACCTTGTCACCGGCAATAACCACACCGGCAGCATGCGTGCCTATGTTTCTCGGCAGCCCCTCGACGGCGCGCGCTGTGTCGATAAGCTGCCTGATTTCGCTTGAAGCATCGTATGCGCTTTTCAGCTTCGGGTTCTGAAGCGCAAGGTCAAGCGTCATTCCAAGCTCCATCGGCACCATTTTCGCCACGGCGTCAACATCGCCGTAGGGCATTCCGAGAACGCGGCCGCAGTCGCGGATTGCGCCGCGTGCCTTCATTGTGCCGAAAGTGCCTATCTGACTGACATTGTCGGCGCCGTATTTTTCGATAACATAGTTTATGACCTCGCCGCGCCGTTTGGGGCAGAAATCAACGTCGATATCGGGCATGCTTACGCGCTCCGGGTTCAGAAACCGCTCGAAAATCAGGCTGTAGCCAGTCGGTTCAATGTCAGTTATCGCAAGGCAGTATGACACGATGCTCCCGGCGGCGCTTCCTCTTCCCGGACCGACGGGAATACCGTTTTGCTTGGCATAGTTGATAAAATCCCACACTATGAGGAAATAATCGACAAAGCCCATGCTTTTTATAACGCCGAGCTCATATTCAAGCCTTTCGGAAAGCTCGCCGTCCGTCCGCCCGTAGCGCAATTTCATTCCGTTCACGCACAGCTCATGCAGATACTCGTAATGGTCGCGCCCGTCCGGCACATCGAACGACGGAAGATGCCTTTCCCCGAATTTAAACTCAAAGCTGCATTTTTCGGCAATTTCCGCCGTGTTGTCAATTGCTTCGGGCACGTTCGGGAAAAGGGCGCGCATCTCATCCTCGCTTTTAAGGTAAAACTCGTCCGTTTCAAAGTGCATTCTGTTATCATCGTCAAGCGTTTTTCCTGTTTGGATGCAAAGCAGCACGTCCTGATTCTTCGCGTCCTCACGCATGAGATAGTGCGCGTCGTTCGTGGCGACAAGCGGCGTGTCCGTTTCGCGCGCAAGTTTAATGAGGAGCGGATTCAGTCTTTTCTGATCCTCAATTCCGTGATCCTGAAGCTCTATGTAAAACTCGTCAAAAAGCTCCTTATATTCGTATACCTTTGCTTTGGCACGTTCAAAATCCCCGTTTAAAAGGGCATGCGGAATTTCACCGGCAAGGCACGCGGAAAGCGCAATCAGTCCGCCCTTGTATTTATTCAGAATTTCAGAATCCACTCGCGGCTTATAATAAAATCCGTCAATAAAGCCTGCCGAAACGATTCTTATAAGATTTTTATAGCCCTGCTCGTTTCTGCAGAGCAGAACAAGGTGATTCGTTTCGTTCTCACCCCTGCCGCCGCTGTGATCGAGCCTGTTTTGCGCAGTGTAAACCTCGCAGCCGATAATCGGCTTAATGCCCTCGCTGCGGCATGCCTTGAAAAAGTCAACCGCGCCGTACATAACGCCGTGGTCAGTCAGAGCAAGCGCCGTTTGCCCGAGCTCCTTTGCTCTTTTCGGAAGCTCCTTTATCCTGCACATTCCGTCAAGCAGGCTGTATTCACTGTGCACATGCAAATGAGTAAACATACCGTTACAGCTCCTCCGCCAATTCTATAAGTTTTTTCATTCTTCTGCTGACCGCACTTTTGCTTACGGGCGGCTGCATCATTTCCCCGATTTGGGCAAGGCTTTTGTCGGGATTTTCGGCACGGAGCAGCGCCATGGTGCGCGTTTCCTCCGAAAGTGCGTCCCATCTGGAGCTTGTGACAAGCCTTTCAATCGCCTCGCACTGGCTGACAGACGTTCGGATTGACTTGTCGATATTCGCCGCGCGGCAGTTTGCCTGGCGGTTCACGTTGTTGCGCACATTTTTTTCAATCTGCGTCATCATCAGCTCCATCATGGACTTGTGTGCTCCGATGATGTTAAGAAAATCAACCGCCGATTCGAAATCCCTTATATATGTCACAAAATAATTTTTTCTTTTTACAGTATTGGCACGAACCGAAAAGCCCTCCATCAGCTCGGCGGCAAGCAGCGCCATCATTTCGTTCGCCGTGAAAAGCTCGCAGCGGTAATTTTTCACGGGGGATGCAATCGTTCCGCCGGAGATAAACGCGCCGCGCAGAAATGCGCGCGCGCACTCCCCGTCGGAATACACGTCCTCGTCAAGCTCGATATCGCCCTCGTCCGAAAAATAAAGCCCCGATTTTTCCGTGAGCTTTTCCGATATGCTGACGGAATAGCTTCTTTTTCCCGCTCCGATGTCGATTGCGGCGTCCTCCCCGAGCGCTTTTTTGATAAGCACGCGGATTCGGTTCGCCGTTTCCGCCCGGTCGGTCCGCACTGTCACCGTGCCGCGCTCGCAGCTTTCTCCGAAAAGCAGTATTGCGTCAAGCTCGGCGGCAGCCTCCGCCGCTTTTTTTATATTCAGTTCGCACAGCTCGTCCTTAACTTTGGACGAAAACGACTTCTGCATAATTATCTCCCGTTCAGCCCTTTGTCATATCGCGATGACGGATTATCGAATTAAAGTTCTTTGAGCTGAGTTTTTTATGGATTGCCTCGGCAATGGCAACGCTGCGGTGCCTGCCGCCGGTGCAGCCGATTGCAATCACAAGCTCGCTCTTGCCCTCCTCCATGTAATGAGGAATCAGCATTGTAAGCATATCGTCAAGCTTTGTGAGAAACTCCCTGCTCTGGTCATACTTCATAACGAAATCGCGCACACATTCCTCGGTGCCGTTGTGCTCCTTAAGCGCATCTATATAAAACGGATTCGGCAGGAAGCGCACATCGAAAACAAGATCCGCATCGCGCGGGATTCCGTACTTGAAGCCGAAGGATTCAACCTGAATCCTGAAATAGTTTTCCTCGGTTTCCCCGTATATATCGAGAATAATCTGTTTAAGCTCACGCGTTAAAAGGCGCGAGGTGTCGATTATATGCGTTGCCTGACCGCGGAGATATGCAAGGCGCTCACGCTCGCGCATGATTCCGTCTTCAATGGTTCCGTTCATCGACAGCGGATGCTTTCTGCGCGTTTCCTTATAACGCTTCACCAAAATGCTTTCGCGCGCCTCAAGAAACAGGATTTCATACGGGAAATTCTGCTGGTCAAGTTCCTTGAGTGCGCCGCCGATTTCATCGAACATATCGCCGCCGCGGATATCGACAACAATCGCAACGTTTTCAAATTTGTTTGTTTCCTTAAAGCACATTTTTGCAAACGGAACCAAAAAAACAAGCGGCATATTATCGATGCAGTAATACCCCATGTCCTCAAGCACATGCATAACCTGGGTTTTCCCGGCGCCGCTCATGCCCGTTATCATCACAAAACGCATATTAACAGCTCCTTCCGCGTTTTATTCATCATCCGACCAATACTTAACCTCCGGCTCAAGCTCAACGCTGTGTTTTTCAAACACCGCGCCGCGCACATAATTTATCAGAGCAAGAATGTCTGCCGTTGTTGCGCCGCCGCGGTTGATTATAAATCCGGCATGCTTTTCGCTGACCTGTGCGCCGCCGATTGTATAGCCTTTAAGCCCCGTCTGCTCTATGAGCGTTCCGGCAAAATACCCCTCCGGGCGCTTAAAGGTGCTTCCCGCGCTCGGGAATTCAAGCGGCTGCTTTTCGCGCCGAAGCCTTGCAAGCTCCTGCATTTTTTCGTTGATTTCGTCCTTTTCGCCGCGTGAAAGCTTCAGCACCGCACCCGTTATAATGCAGTCCGTGTCGCTCAAGGCGCTGCGGCGGTAGGAAAATTCCATTTCATCGTTCGAAGCTATATGCTCCTCCCCCGACGGGTCAATATAGCTGACTGCTTCCGTTATCTGCTTCATTTCGCCGCCGTATGCCCCGGCATTCATGATAAGCGCTCCGCCGACAGTTCCGGGGATTCCCGAAGCAAATTCCATGCCTGCAAGCGAATTTTGCATTGCCGCGCGCGCTGCCGAGGAAAGCGCTGCCCCTGCGGACACTCTTATGCAGTCCTCAAAAATCCCGATTTCCGAGGTCGTTTTTCCGATGTGAATTACCGGGCGGCGCAAACCGCTGTCCGAAACAAGAACATTGCTGCCATTGCCGAGGACATAGTACGGACAGCCGTTTTCATAAAGGCACTTTATAACGTTTTTAAGCTCCTCCGCATTTGACGGAGTGACGAATATATCGGCTTTTCCGCCGGTTCGGAATGTTGTTTTTTCCGCCATGCTGACGTTTTCCTCTATTCTGCTTTTATCAATAACCTCGCCGAGTATATTGCGCATAAGCTCATTCCCTTCATTTAAAACATGTCGCGGCCGCTGATATTCTGCCCCTGCATTTGGCGCGTGAGCCTTTCGGAAAGCTCCTCAGCCGCGTTATAACCCATATTCTGCTGACGGTGATTCATTGCCGCAATTTCAATTATAACGGCAAGATTTCTGCCCGGGCGCACCGGCACCGTGAGCGACGGAATATTGATTCCGAGGATATTCGTAACCTCTTTGTCAAGACCGAGCCGCTCGTAATTTTTTCCGTGCTGCCATGCCTCGAGATTTATAACAAGGTTAATATTCTCGGTGTTTTTAACCGCGCCCATACCGAATATCTTTTTAACATCGATAATTCCTATGCCGCGCAGCTCGATAAAATGACGGATAATCTCGGGCGAACTGCCGACAAGCGTTTTTGCCGACACGCGTTTTATGTCAACCGCGTCGTCCGCAACAAGGCGATGACCGCGCTTCAGCAGCTCAACCGCCGTTTCGCTTTTTCCGACTCCGCTTTCACCGAGCAGCAGCACGCCCTCGCCGTATACCTCAACCAAAACACCGTGCCGCGTGATTGACGGGGCAAGATAAACGTTAAGGCTTGCGATGAGCGCCGCCATAAATGCCGATGTGCTTTCCTCCGTCCGAAGCAGCGGCACATTATGGCGGACGGCAGCGTCCAGAAGCTCGGGAGTATATTCGAGATTTCTTGTTATAACAACGGCAGGGATTCCCGTTGCCATCAGCATGTCGTAGGCTTCATTCCTCTCGGCAGGCGTTTTCGAAAGCATGTAAAACTGCTCAACCTTTCCGAGAATCTGGATTCTGTCACTGTCAAAATAATCAAAGTACCGCTCGCTGAGCTGTATCCCCGGGCGGTGAACATCGCTGCACCCTATTTCAACGGTATCCATATTCTCGGGGCTGTAAATGGTTTCAAGATGAAATTCACCGATGATTTTTTCCAGCTTAACCTTTTCTCTGCGTCCTTCCAAGTCAATCTCCTCCTGTAATTATTCTTCCGTATTTTTCAGTTTTTCACTCTGATAATGCGTTATCAGCGCGTCAATTATTTCATCAAGCTCTCCGTTCATAATTGCGTCAATTTTATAAAGCGTCAGATTGATTCTGTGGTCGCTCACGCGCCCCTGCGGAAAGTTATAGGTACGGATGCGCTCGCTCCTGTCACCGCTGCCGACCTGGCTTTTTCTTTCGCGGCTGATTGCATCGCTCCGTTCCGCCTCCATGTGCTCATACAGGCGGCTGCGCAGAACCTTCAGCGCCTTATCCTTATTTTTATGCTGGCTTTTTTCGTCCTGACACGAAACGACAATCCCCGTCGGAATATGCGTCACACGGACGGCCGAGTCGGTTGTGTTTACGCACTGACCGCCCGGTCCGCCTGCGCGGAACACATCAATTCTGAGGTCGTTGGGATTAATTTCAAGTTCAACCTCCTCAACCTCGGGCAAAACGGCAACGGTTGCCGCGCTTGTGTGGATTCTGCCGCCCGATTCCGTTTCGGGCACGCGCTGAACGCGGTGAACGCCGCTTTCGTATTTTAAGCGGCTGTATGCCCCCTCGCCCTCAACGGTGAAGGTGATTTCCTTATATCCGCCCAACTCGGTGGGGTTTGAGTTCATTATATCTATTTTCCAGTTATGCTTTTCGGCATACATACTGTACATTCTGAAAAGCGAGCCTGCAAAAAGCGCCGCTTCCTCGCCGCCCGTGCCGCCGCGGATTTCAACGATAACGTTTTTTTCATCGTTCGGATCCTTCGGCAGCAGCAGGATCTTAAGCTCCTCCTCACATGCAGCCGTCTTTCCCTCGTTTTCTTCAATTTCCGCGCGGAGCATTTCCTCAAAGTCGCGGTCGGGTTTTTCGGAAAGCATCTCCTTTGCTTCATCGATGGCGGACTGTGCCGCCTTATACTCTCTGAATTTTTCCACAATCGGCGTTATGTCCGAATGCTCCTTGCAGAGCTTTCTCCATTTTGCCTGGTCTGCAATTATTTCGGGATCGCTTATTTTGCTTGCAAGCTCCTCGTATCTTTCCTCTATAAATTCCAGTTTGCTTATCATCCGAACCCCTCCGTCAGCTTTCGCGCTTAAGCAGATAATCCGCAAGAGCGGACAAAAATTCTCCGCTTTCTCCGAGCTTATCCGCCGCGGCTTTCGCACGCTGCGTTTCCTCCTCAAGGCGCTTTTTCGCACCGCTTGGGGTATACAGCGTCACAAATGTATTTTTCCCGTTTTTCTCGTCACTGTTTATCGGCTTGCCGAACTTTTCCGCGCTTCCCTCAACGTCCAAAATATCATCGCGAATCTGAAACGCAAGCCCGAGCGCAGCGGAATAATCCGAAAGAATATTTTTATCCTTTCCGGCGCACAATGCGCCGAGCGAAACGGCAGCGTTAATCAGTGCGCCCGTTTTCTTCCTGTGCAGAGTGAGAAGCGTTTCGCCGCCTATTGTCCTGCCCTCGCTCTCCATGTCGATAACCTGACCGCCGATCATTCCGCCCGCACCGGACGCACTGAATATTA
>CAJJUC010000014.1 GCA_905195005.1 uncultured Eubacteriales bacterium
AATCTTGCGCCAAAGCAGAACGGCTCTTCGATTATGCCGGGGAAGGTTAATCCGGTTATCCCGGAGGTCATCAATCAGATTGCATTCAATATTATAGGAAACGATACCACTGTTACATATGCCTCCGAAGAAGGTCAGCTTGAACTGAATGCTTTTGAGCCGATTATTTTCCATTGTCTTTTTGAATCGCTTGACACGCTCCACAACGGTATTGTCACATTTACAAATAACTGCATTAAGGATATTACGGTAAACAGCGGACAATGCAAGGATAACATTGAAAAAAGCATCGGTATTGTAACCGCGCTCTGCCCTTACATCGGCTATGCCAAATCGTCAAAGCTCGCAAAGCAGGCGCTCAGTGAAAAGAAAAACATAAGAGATATTCTCATTCGCGAGAATATAATGCCGGAGGATAAAATTGACAGTATTCTTAATCCGGCAAATATGATATAGGTATAACAAAACAGCTCCGCGGCGCTTCAATGACCGCGGAGCTGTTTTGTTATTTGCTGCTGATTACCATGCAAGATTGTTAAAGCCTTTAAGCTTATATATTGCTTCGGCAAAAAAATAATCTCCGTAAATAATCGGTTTATCATAACCGAAGCCGTATGCCTCCGCGCCCGAACCGAGGATATAGTCCGTGCTGTCATCCCAAACGCAAAAGCGTTTTTCCATGGCTTTGAGAATATTCAGCGCAGCGCGAACATATAATTCGCTTTCATGTTCGTCAACATTTTTTGCAATTTCCAAAAGTCCGCAGGCGGCACATGCACCGGCAGTTGAATCATATATCACCGGCTCTTTCGGCGCTCTGAAATCTGAAAGCGGCAGCCACTGCGAAAGTGAAGCATTTGAAATAAAATAATGCGCAATGCGCTTCGCCGTGCTGAGATAAGCCTCGTTCTTTGTAAATATATACGATAATACGAAGCCGTATAAGCCCCATGCCTGTCCGCGTGACCATGATGAATACTTGTATCCGCCGAAACCCTGTCCCGTATGATTTGTCAGAAACTCTCCTGTTACGCAATCGTATTCGTTTATATGATTACATGAACCGTCATCGCGCACATGATATTTCATTGTTGTGTCTGCGTGTGCCACGGCAACCATTTTGAATCTGTCGTCATCAAGCTCTTCGCTTGCGCGGTACAAAAGCGGAAGATTCATCATGCAGTCAATGATTGCCCAGCCCTTATGCTCGCTGCCGTTCCATGCGCGGATAAATCTGCCGTTATTATTGAATCTGCTCATAAGAAGGCTTGCGGCAAGCAAAAACCTGTTCCGCTCTTTTTTATTGCCCGTCAGTCTGTAATCATATCCGGCGGATATATCCCACATAAACCCCATATCGTGATTCAGCGCATCATATTCGGAAAAAGCAGCGTCGAGCATATTCATTGCATTGTGTGCGGTTTTCAAATACTGCTCCCTGCCCGTTGCGTCATACATCAGAATCATCAGCGCCGGCCAAAAGCCGTTTGTCCACCATGCAGGGTCAAGCTCCATTCTGTTATCATGTACTCCGTCCTTTGCACTGTACGGAATTTTGTCAAAGGATTTCACCGCTGTCACGGAAAGCTTTCTGTCAAGTTTTTCCCAAACAGACTCTATCCATTTTCTGTCGTTTTCGTTTATTTCAATTTCGTTCAAGCCCGTCAGCCTCCTCAAGCTCAATTATACATGCCGAATTTTTGTGACCGATGGTTACGTTCAAGCCGCCCTCACATATTCCGGCTGAATTTTCTTCCCAATCCGGAAAGCTTATGCGCGCGCTTTTCACCTTTTGTTTAAGCGGAATAAAAATCGCATTATCTTCGCATTCTCTTCGCCAAACCGCAATATATGTTTTTCCGCTTCCGCGAAATCCTTCCGCCATAAACTCATCGGTAAAGCTTGAAATGCCGAGCGGATAAAACGGGAGAAAATTCGGAATATCGCTTCTTATGGTTTTATAATAATCAATTCCGCTGCGAATAAGCTTCATGCTGCTTTCATCAAATTCCGTAACGGCTCCGCTCAGATGAAAACGGTGGAGCATTGCATTTACCAGATTATATACGATTTCATATTTATCGGCATTTCCGGGCGGATAAACCCAAAAAGCAGCCTGCTCGGGAGTCAGCGCCGTTGCCGCTGACGATGCTATAACACCGTTCAGACGGTAGTCCTCCTGATCGGTGACCGACTGAACCGAAAGCCTTGAAAGCAGCTCATAATTCATCCGCAATCCGCCGCTTGCACAGTTTTCAATAATAATATCGGGGTATTTTTGCATCAGGGAATCAATCCATTTGCAAAAGGCTCTTCCGTGCTGCAAAAGTCCGTCTCCGAAGCTGTCCGCATCGGTTTCCGTTCCGATTCCGCCTTCAATATTATAATCAAATTTAAAGTAACGGATTGAATACTCATTGTAAAATCTGTCGATTATGCCGCCGAGATACTCTTTTACTTTCTCATTCCTGAAATCAAGCTGATACCTGAAATGATCGGAAACTCTTTTCCCATGCCGGACAAAGAAGCAGTCATCGTCATATATCCGCGCCATCGGACTTGCAAAGGAAACACATTCCGGTTCAAACCATATTCCGGGCTTCATTCCGTTCTGAAGAATCAAATCGCAAACGGGCTTAAGTCCGTTCGGAAACTTTTTCTTGTTTACCTTCCATTCGCCGACTTCGTTTTCCCAGTCGTTTTCGCTGTACCAGCCGGCATCCATAACAAAATATTCCGCTCCAAGCTCCGCCGCGCGTTTTATCACCGGGCGCAGCTTTTCTTCTGTTGCGTTGCAGAGCATACATTTCATATAATCATTGAAAATAACCGGAAGCGCTTTGTCGGCTGGCACATCGTTTTTGATTTTTCTCCTGTATTTTGTAATCTCGCACAGAGCGTCGTCAAAGCCTCCGCGGATATATGCAACAGCACAGCTGCATGTTTTGAATGATTCCTGCGGCTTCAGCTTTTTCCACCATGAATGATTGTTTTCGTTCGGACCGCTCAGGCGCAGATAAAGTGAATCGTCAAGATCGCCTATCTCCCACTGCCATGCTCCGTTATTTTCAATCTGCCACATGAGAGCTGTTTCGTTCTCACTGTTAAGCACAGCCCCCATCGGCAGGTAACCGTTTGTTGACCATAAGCCGTTTGAGGATATTTCAATCGGTCGGAGTGTGAAATCGCGCACATGATTGTAACCGAGCGCCGACGGCTTCAGCATCTGCCATGCAAGCTCACCTGCCCAGGTGTTGTACGGCACGGCAATTTCAAGCTTGTTATCAAGCGGAGCGCTTCCTCCGCCGTCAATGCCGGTAAATGCAAAAAGAGATATATATTCAAGCCCAAGCTCCGAGGATGATATATTTTTAATCTCGGCAAATGTGCGCACTGCCTTCACGCCGTCAAAAAATCTGTAAAAAAGCTTTACCTCAAGGCTTTCGTTTGCAAGCGAAAAAATTACGATTCTGCCGCAGTCATCGCGCGTGTCGGAAATATCCTTAACCGAAAGTGTGCCGCCGCAGCATGTGCCGACATTTTTCTGAGCATGATGATATATGTGATTGCAGCCCGTGCATTGAAGCTCGATTGCGCGGCAAAAGCTTTTGTGCGTTTCGTTAAAATCAGCCGTGCTGCTGCCGTTTTCCCCAAACGATAACAGCCGCAGCTCTCCGCTGTCTGCAATTTCCCAGCAGAAGCTGACGCCGTTCTCGCATATTTCATATTTTTTTGACATAATTATTCTCCCTCATCGGATATTTTTTTGAATATGAACAAATCGGACTCGTTTTCATATTCGCTCAGCGGCAGTGAGATTCCGCTTTTCAATCCTTTTTATGCTTTTTTGTATTCTCCCGGTGTAACACCGTATATCTTCTTGAACGCGCGTATAAAGCTGCCTGCGCTGTAAAATCCGCACATACAGCTGATTTCCGAAACGGTCAACCCGGTATTATCATGCATCAGCTCGGTTGCCTTAAAGCACCTGTATTTAAGTATGTATTCCGCAGGTCCTTCGCCCGTGTTCGCCTTGAAGAACCTTGAAAGATGATTTATGCTTATTCCGAAAACATTCGACAAATAGGAAACATTTAAATCGACATTGGAGTAATTTTTTTCGATGAAGCTTATTATCCGCTCTATCTTTTTCTCGTTCGGTTTATCGGCTGAACGATTGTTTCTTGTGAGCGCCCCAAGCGCCGACATGAATTTAAGCCTGAACTGCTCGGGATCGGCATCATTGATTGAATCTATCAGACCGCTGCTGCGCGCATCGCCCTCGCTTGACGCTTCAAGATAGGTTTTAAGAAGCGTTTCCTTCAGAATTTTTAAAAGGTTTTCCGTGTCGGCATTGCATAAAAATTCCTCGTTTAAGAAATCCTGCGAAAGCTCAAAGGCTGCGTCAACGTTTCCTTCATTTATTGCATTAAGCAGTGCCTGCTTATACTCATTCGAATAAACGAGAGATGCGTAATCGTTTGTATCCTCCGCAACAAAGATTATTTCATCCGGCATTCGCGTTTCAAAGAGCCGCAGTGTTTCCGTTTGCCGCCGAAGAAGCGGAACATCAAACAAACCACCTGCCTCGCTGACATTGCACACAACGCGCATATTCATGCTTTCATAAAGAAACGTGCAGACCTTTTCAACATTCCTGTAAACAGTGTCAATACTCACGCCGTCATGCAGATTTATCAGACTGCGGCAAATCCGCCCGGAGCTCGAAAAGCTGCAATCGCCGTCGTTTTGAAAAAGCTCCAAAAGAACATTTCCTATGGCATAGCCGGCAAGTGCATAATTTTCATCGTCCGAGTTGCTTTCAGACATTATATCGCCCGGATTATTAATCGAAAAAGCCGTGACAACAAATCCGCGATACTTGTAATTAACGCCGTATTTCTTCACAATTTCGCATATTTCCGATTTTGATTCGCTGTTAATTATAAGCCCCGTGAAAATTTCGGAAAATGCCTTCGATTTCTTTTTAAGCATACGCTGACTTTCATTTTTATTGTCAAGCAGCTTTTCAAGCCGCGCTTCGATAAGATTAAATTCGTTGTTCCCGTCCGTACTGATGTTGAATCTTGAGGTTATTCTCCTGATAGGCTTGTAGTTGATAAACGTATAATAGTATGAAAGCAGCATGCCGACCAGAATAAGAACCGCATTGACCGCCAGTCCCGTAACCTTGATCCGAAGAAATCTTGATGAATATTTATCGGTCAGAAAAAGCTGCGTATACGTTATCCTATCCTCGGTTCTGCTTATGCATTTGTATGCAACACCGTTTATTTTCAGGTCGGTTTTTCCCGTGTCAATCTTTGAGAAATCAATTTTGTTATCAGTTGAAAACAGAAGCCTTTCGTCAGCGGAAATGAAAAATACCGAGCCGCTGCCCTCGGATATTCCGCTGAAAAACTGATTGTTGTCTATTATGGAAACCATAACGGTTGAGGGATGTCCCCCGATATTTCTGATGCTTTTTTGTGTCATCACGATATATTTTTTCCCGAAATCATTTTTAAAGCAGCGGTAATCCGTCATCTGTTTCATTGAAAAAATGCTATCAATCCATGTGTCATAATCGGAGTATGCCTCTTTTAAAAATCTGTCAAAAACCGACCTTTTTGACATTTTCCCCGCTGTGGTAATAGCCATGTCCTTTTTATCAAACACCAAAATATAACATGACGAATAATATTTATCGGCAAATTGGTTGTTCATTTCATCAAGAATCCCGTTCGCAGTTTCGCGCAATGTTTCATCGTTTAAGGTGTTGAATCTGTTCGCAATTGATTCAACGCTGCGCTTTTGCATTATTGTATACATGCTTATCTGCTCGGATTTTATCCGATTGCTGAAAGCCTCCAGATTTGTATTGAAGGCGTTTTTGATGGTATCGTTAATCTGCTCGTCGATTACCCTCAGAGAACGCCCCATGATTATCTGATTCAGAAGCACACATATCAGAACAAGGCTGAAATATGAGATAAACCATACCCTTTTTTGATTGAAGTTGCCAATTTTCATAGTATCCGTCCTTTTGCAGGCTTTATTTGTAAAATATAATCATTTTCCCAACGCCGTAAGCAGAGGCTGCAAAAACATTTGCATCGCGATAGTTCGACACCCCGACCGCATTTGTACCGCATTCTCTCAGCTTGTTTGCCGCCATGTCATATTCGTAAACCTTTGCACCGGAAATATCCATTATTTCTTCCGTTTCCATACCGGAAGTGTCATCTTCGTTAAGAGCATTGCCGTAGCTTTTGAATTTTATAAATCCGTCTTGCTTTGCAAGCACCTCATATATCGGCATAAATCTTATTGCCGGGCAGTATTTTCTTACGCTGCCTGTAATGTATGTCACAAATCTGCCGGCTCTGCATGAATATGCAACCTTAAATGTCGACGATGTTATTTTTCCGCGCTCATCGGGGGCAGCACGGATTATATCGCCGACATTTGCCGCAAGACCGTTCTGAGCGTCATAAACACCTTTCCCTTCGTCAATGTATTCATATGTCACTTCTTCGCCTGTGTTTGTCAGCTGGGTTATAAGGCAGATATCCTCCCCGTCCGCATTGGTTCCGTGCTTGATTTTGGTAAGTATGCCGTAATTCACCGCTTCGCGTATTGTCGAAAATCTTTCATAATCAAATTCGACAACGCATATATCTGTGAGAAAACCGTCTTCTTTGAGAGAAATAAATGTTGCAAGCATTCTCGGTGAACTATCGGGTTTTTTTATGTAATAACTGACCGCGTTGGTAAATAAGCCCTGTCCGGTTACGCTGTAGTCGTTTTCGTCCGAGGATTCGTTCATCGGCACTCGCATATAAACGGTGCTGTTTGTTCCGACATATCTTGCGGCAAAATTATTGTTGCGGTACTCATACATTTTTGACCGCTTTAAATCATCCGAAAGCTTATGGAATGCAACCGACTGATTGTCCGTAAGAGTCCAGATCTCCGTTATTTCTTCATCACCATTTAGCCGAATCATAAGAGGAGCTTTTTTTGTAAGGCCGTTATTTTCAAGGTATTTCAAAAGTTCACTGCCGCTTAGTTTACTGCTCATGAAGCTTCCGTCCGGCCCGCGCAGCTTTATTCTGTCGGAAGTTTTATAAACAACGGTTTTATTGTCCGTTCCGAAAACCTTAAGCTCAGCTTTGGAGGATATTCCTTTATCCTTGCCTGCCGATATTGCATATACAAAAATCATTCTTTCATTAAGATTTTCGGAATATGCCGCTTCTCCGCAGAAATCCATATAAAAACGGTAGGTTTCTCCGCATGTAACGGGCGCAATGCTTGACGATGCCGAAATTTTAAATTCCTCGCCTTCCGATGTGAAGATGTTTTCCTCTGCGTCAAACATATCAACCTTCTTTGAAACGGCTTCGCTTCCGAGAATAATAAGAAGCTCTCCGTCCTTACCGAGCGGCTCAAGCACGCTTATAAGGGATTCTGCGGTTATTGAGTCCGTATCGATCTCCGTCATTTGTGAGTCATAGACATGATACGCGTCATAATCCTCCAAGCTGTATGAATCGGAGCTGTCAAGCTTTGATATGATAACGTTGTCGGCGCTGTTGAAGCTGCCCACTATTATATTTTTGAAACGCGTTATCAGCGCCGTTTCATAAGTTCCGTCCCTGTTATTATCAACAAGCTTTATGCTTCCGCCGAAGCCTGTCAGAGAATTCTTTATCTCATTTTCGTTTTCAACAAGGCAGTTGTTAATAAATACCGATGTATCGGAATTAATCGCAAAATCCGTTGTTTTGCCTTTCTCCGTAATTCTGAAGGTTCTGTTTTTATAGACGGTGTCACTGAGCGAAGCATTTTTTATATCATTGTTCTTTTCATATATAAACACAAGAGAATTATCGCTGCCGTTCTTGTAATAACAGCGTACGCGGCTGCCGAGCATATCCGCTGCCTGACCTGCCGAATCCTTTATAAGAATGCCGTTGATTCTTGCAAGCGTCTTACCTGCTTTTTCACCGTCCGTTGCTGCATTTCCGGCGGATGTGACCACTCCGTCCGTAAAGCTTATATCAAAGCTTCTTTCAAGCAGCGTTGTGTTTTCATCCGATGTCAGAACTGTTTTTTCGTTTGAAATATATTTTTGATTTGCGGTATTTGCATGAAGCGTATTATAAATGAGTCTTACGGCGTCGGCTCTGTCAAGCGGAGCCGTTTTATTAAGTGAAACGCCGTCGGACAGTCCCGTTTTCCCGGCAAGCCTGATAATATCCGCATCGGAAAGAAGCTTCATGCCATCGGAGTATCCCAAAACTCTCAGCATTATAACTGCGGCGTCATATGGCATAATCGGATTGTTGGGACCGAAAGAACCGTCGGAATATCCGCTGACAAATCCAAGCATATATGCTGCCGATATATCACTGTAAGCATAGTCTGCTTTGGAAACGTCTGTAAACTCAGGCTCCTGCCCTGTCAGAGAGGCATCTTTTCCGTACAGATTCATGCAACAGGTGATAAATTCCGCACGCGTAAGCACATCCTCACTGTATATATCTTCCTTGGTCATTATATTTAGTTTTGTTATAAGCTCGGTGGAATGTACCGCGTCATTCTGCGCAAAGGCGGAGGATGATGCAAGCAGGCAAACAGCAGCAATAATTATTGCGGCAACAGATAATTTTTTCATTGCAAAACCTCCCGTTCGGTGATTATTCCGTAAATCATTTTTGCGCACTGCGCGCGCGTCAGACGTTCCTGCGGCGCAAAGCGTTTTCCGTCAATTCCGTTTATCGTACCATCTGAAGAAAGCGCGGCAACCGCGTTCTTTGCATAGTCCGAAATACTGTCCGCGTCTTCAAATGTCAGATCGCCGCCGGTATATTTTTTTCCGCTGTTTTCGGCAAAGCGAAAAATGATTACGGCAGCGTCCTGTCTTGTGATATCTTCGTTCGGACGGAAATTGGAGCCGTCCCCGTTTATAAGACCTTTCGTAAAGGCAGCCGCAACGTACCCGTAAAACCAGTCACCCGAATTAACATCGGCAAAATCGCATGTGCTTCCTTTAACATTAAAAGCACATACAAGCATTTTAACAAGCTCTGCGCGCGAAACATTTTTTTCCGGGTTAAAGCTGTTGTTTGTATCTCCGTTGACAATATTATTCCATCGCAGATAGTTCACAGCGTCAAATGCCCAGTGCGATTCCGGCACATCCGAAAAAACCTTGCGCACTGTTTTTTCCGAAGCTTTATTGTCATTTCCCGTTGTTTCAAGCTTCATTGAAACATTTTTCCCGCCGCCTGTGCCGCCGGGACTGCTTTTTCCGCCGCTCTGATCCTTTTTCGAATCCTTCACCAGCTTTTCAACGCTGCTTTTCAGCTCGCTGAGTGCAGAGTATCTTTTCCCTGCCGTGTTTTTCAGCACATAGCTCTTGCTTCCGCAGCCGTCGAGAATCTTTTCATCTATCATCAGAAGATATTTTTCACATTCGGACCAAAGTGATTTTTCCGTTCCTGAAAGTATAACCTCAGCCTTTAATTCATCATTGGCAGCTTCAAGCTTCCCGACGCTTTTTTGAGAAAAATTTTCAAGCACGCCGCTTTTTACTGCGCCGTTATCAAGTGCGTCATATACAGCCTTATTATCAAAAGGCACATCGTATTTTTCAAGAATTTCGGCATACAACGAAAAGGCTTCCTCGCTTTTCTCAGACTTAAACTGTGCAAGCTTGACTGCATCCTCAACATACTGCACAGCATCGGTTGTTTCCTTGTTATATTCGCGCAGCGCAACAAGCGCCTCCGCTGTGTTTTGTACATTTCTGCCCTTTAAAAGCTCCGTGTTAATTTCAAGCGTGTTAAGACTGTCCTCATCGTTCAGCACCTCTGCAATATCTTCACTGTTTCCCTCAAGGAGAACCTTTTGCAGTCTTTTAAGCTCCTTAAGCGATGTATACCAAAAATCTTCAAACACGCAGATACCGCCGGATGAAACAGCTTTTATATCATACATCCCGTTTCTTTCGGGTTCCCACAGAACGCTGAATGTGCCGTCGGGCTCACTCTGCACTTTTTTTATAAATGCTATTGTGCCTTTATTGTCACCCTCCGTAATATCGGCATCGGTTTTACTGTCGAAAAAAACAGTTACCGTCACCTGACCGCGCTTGAGAGAGCTGCCTATGCTGCCGCTTATCAGCACCGTTTCATCCTGCTGAATCTGCGGTTCATTAAGCACAGCCGCTGCGGCGCTTCCCCTTTGAGGCAGTATCATCATTATCAGCACAAGCACAATAGTTATTTTATTTTTCACCCGATGTGCCTCCCTTCTTTTCAACGGTTATATTGAAAACAGTTTCTTTCCCGTCACTGTCTGCCGCTTTAACGGTAATTGCATCTGTCACCGCCTCGGACAGCGGACAATATGTCAGTTTGTTGCCGTTTATATAGGCATACCCGGCTGTTGGCGCCGAAGTTATCTCAAATTCGGCTTTCTTTCCGGACCCCGTATACAAAAGCGTTGACACTGCATGATTGACAAATCTCATTTTCATGGAAATTGTTTTTTCCTCTGAATTGTCGGAAGCAGCCCCTTCTTCTTTGTAATTAATCACAGTGGTTTTCCCGGGGCGGCTGAGTGTTGATATCCTGGCAGTGCTTCCGTCGGATTCATAGCTTGCGGACGGAGCAATTTTAATACCGCTGCCGCAGGCAAGCGTAATATCCTTCGCACTGAGCGTTGGGTCTGAAATACAAACCGTTGAATTATTTTTGTTAATTATTGCGCTGCACGGCGCTTTGAACGTAAATCCGCCTATGGAATACGTCCCCGAAAACAGATTGAATGCATATATATCGTTTTCTTTATCGTATATTAAGTGCATCTGCTCGGATTGTTCAAGAACAGAGATCCCTCCGTTCTCCGAGTAAGCTTTTGTTTCGTTCTCCGACGCGTTCGGCAGGATTATATATGCATATTTCTCCGCTTTCGGACGTGTTCCGTGATTCAGCGTAATTCGCATAAAGCACGAGGCCTCCGTTTGCTTTTCCCTGATGTATTCAAGGCTGCCGCTTTGCAGAAAAACAATGCCTCCGGTATTTTCAAGCCATGCCCATTCCGAATTTATATTGGAATGGGCTGTGTTAAAATCCGGAGCTTCCTCCTCTCCGTTGATTACAAGCCTGTCATATCCCTCATAAATAACGTTCTTGTTTTTCTCTATTTCAAGAAGATCGGTTCCGGGCTTGTAAAACACAATTTCGGAAAGATTGAACCATGCGTTTCCGGCACTGTTTCCGTTGGCAACAACTCTGAAATATCTCCCCTCGCACGGAATCTCATACAGTTCAAAATCCGTTGTTGTTCCGCTTGTTTCAAGATTGTATACATCGGTAAAGCTTTCTCCGTCATCCGAAATCTGCAGAATTCCGTATTCCTTTCTTGCATTGCCGTTGAGAAATGCCATTGCAATATTTTGCAGCTTAACTCTTTCTCCGAAATCGAACGTTACTGTATCTCCGATATTTCCCTGTGCGGACGAGGTTGTTATATTTCCGTCCGTGAAAAGGCTCGCAGCTTCCTGCTTCGCCGGATTCGAACATATAATTTCTTTTACCTTGTAAGCCGTGTCGGGCTGCGAAAGACTTCCCGAGGGCTTGTTTATAACGCGGTTATCGATAACTGTATAAACATTTCCTTCTCCGCCCGTTATGCCGCTTCCCATGCATATTATTTTGTCACCTATCATAAAATAGGACTTTTTCCCTTTAAGTCCCGAAACGTACTTATTCCCGAGAATATAACCTGCGGCAGTGTTTTTTCCGTCCGACGCGCCGCCCGCAAATTTATTGTCGGGATTGCCCCAGTTTTCGGCCGAGCTGTTGGTTGTGATTTCCTTTCTGACAGTTGAATCAACAGTTGTGCCGGGCATATAGTACGGATTAACATACGAAAAATAGCTTGAATCATACTGCGTTGTTCCGTCCTTGTATATATACAGCATTCCGTCGCCGAGATACCAGCCCTTAGCATTGGTCGGCAGAATGGATTCGTATTTTGCAACGCGTTCCGACGACATGGAAAGTGCAGCCGTGAAATTTTCGGTGCGGTGAACAACCTGATCCTGATTATAATACACCTTGCTGCTTGTTTTGTCTTCTTCGTGAACGGAAACATTCGCCGCATAGGAATTATATTCGTCTGCCATTTCGGAAAGCATCGGCGTATTTACAATATATTGCTTGGATGACGCCTTGAGCTCCTTGCCGCCATTGACCTTTTTTATTGCCTCGACCATATGCTTACGAACCGGCTCCCCGGCATAATTTGATATGTACATTATTCTGGAAATCACAGCCGTGTCCGTAAGCGGATTTGCACGCCCGTGCGTCATTCGCATTGTAATTCCGTTGGATACGAACGGCAGAATATTATCAACCGCAAAGCTGTAAATGTTTTCAAAGTCATATGTATCTCTTATGTCAAATTTCGTGCCGCTTGTAAGCGCAAGCATCTCATAAACAAGCGTAACATAGCTTAAACCGTAGCCCATATTGTTCGGTATATTGTTATGGAATATCATCGAACCGTCGGTATAAAATCCGTCTTTATTGAATTTTAATCCCTTCAGCGAAGCATTGTTGTATGTATACATATATGCCGGCGCACTGTATTTGATTGCATAATTCATTCTGTATGCGTCGTTTGCCAGAACCGCAACATTGAAATAGCTGTAGCTTTTCCACAGGCGGTTAGTATAGGTTTCTTCGCCGTAATCTCCGTAACCTGTCCTCATATTGGGAAGCGGCGCTTTGTCAAAAATCTGATCCGTGTATTCCTTTATCTCCGCTTCCGACATTTTGTCGTACATAAGGCAAAGAATATTTCCGGCAACAATCGGAATATTGAACTGCGTATCTGTCCACTGCTGCTTGCTCTCATACAAAATATCCCATTCCATTGAATAGTATTTCAAAAGGAAATCAAGGCTTCCGAGCGTGGCGTTTAAAAGCTCTGTTCCGTCTGAAGAGCTTTTTTCCGCTTCCGACATACAGGCGTAACCCGTTGCCATTGTCAGCACACGTTTATACGCTGCCAAAAGGTTAACCTTAAATGTTTTAAGCCCGGAGCTGCTGAGATCGTAGCCGTCAAGCTTTGTTCTGTCCGGAATATAATAGTATCTGCCTTTTTCCGCATTATATTCGCCCTTTTTCGCCTTTTTCATCTCTTTAATTCCGTTGTCCGACTGTGATTTTAAAAACGAGGTGAATTTCGTCCTGTCGCAGTCATCCGGGATGGAAAGCGCGCCTCTCCATTTGGCTATATAAGCCTCGCGTTCTTCCTTTGTAAATTCGCGATCCTCCCATGTTATATAGCACATTGCATCCGCAACAGGGAAAAAATCCTTATAAGAGGTGTATGAGCTTGCCGGAACGCTTGTGTTTATCGGATTGCTTTTTTTACTGAAAACAATGAATCCGCGCGGATCGGTAAAGCTGTTATAATCCGTTTCGTTCGTAATATCATCGGAATTTGCGCTGTCCGTCGTGAAATTCGTTCCGAACATTCTGTTAACAAACGATGAAGGCAATGAAAACGTTCCGCTGTCCGCATTATAGACCGCCTCGCTGTCCATCACTTCAACGTGACTGTTTGCCCATGCGCGCTTGCTTCCTCGCACAAAAGCAATGTTTCCGTCAAGTATTCTGTGAGCATATACGTCTGCCTGATTCTTTTCAAGCCATGCCCTGCCTTTGTCCGAACCCGTGTTTGCGCCTGTCGGCTCAATCATTGCAGATGCGCCGACGGATGTAATCAGTATAATAAAGGCTGCCAGCAGCGCAATAATTTTTTTCATTCTCATCGCCTCCTTATTCCGTTCTCTGTACATAATCCAATTCGGGTATAATCACCGCAGCGCCTTCATTTTCTCCGATTGAAATATCTATATCGCTTTGCGTAATGCCATGTTCTTCCAAATCTATTTTCAATACGTTTAATTTTTTCAGCGCATTTTCCTCATATTTACACACGTATACAAGAACCGTTCTTTTATCTTCCGCGTTATAAATATCGAGCTTGTACCCGCTGTCACGTTTATAAAGCTGCGAGTATGCGTTTTCCGAAATATCGGCAGAGCTTCCGCTTTCAACCTTCAGCTCTGTTTCATCGGTGTACTCTGTGCCCGAAATGTTGACGCCGCATTTTATTTTCACGGTATCTCCCGTATATTCCGGGGTAATGTACAGTCCGTCCTCGCCGGATAATATTCCATCGCTGTCTGTTGTAACGGTTATATATTTGTCATTGATGTCATGCCACTCATCGCCGAAATAAATGCTGCTGCCCGTGTCGATTTTCACGGGTTTGCTCTCGTCGCGGTAAATTTTGTCAGCATTGATTTTGAATTCAGGATTCACAATTTCTTCAGCATTTCCGATTTTTATGTTCGCGGTTTCTTCGGGCAAATCGATTGCACCCATTGCCGCGCCGTCTGAAAGCTCAATCGGAGCGTCTGAAAAAATTTCATTTTCTCCTGCAAGCATTGAAACTGCTCCGCTGTCTAAATCAATACTCATGCTGTAGTCTGTATCTTCGTTAATATTAACAAACTTTGACTTAAACGAAACAACAGAGCTTGTTCCGCTTTTATATCCGAAATAGACCGAATCGGCAGTTTTTTTCGCTGCCAGTATCTGAAAAACGGGCTCGGAATTACTGTCGGTTACTGTTACAATGTTTTCTTTCAGAATGTCCTTTTTATTATAGCTGAATGTCAGTGACAGTTTGCCGCTGTTCATATTTAACTTTTCAAGACTGACTGTTGCCCTGCCGTTGCTTATCTCGGCGTCTTCCGCCGCACATACGCTGAAGGTCTCGCCGTCCTCAAAAGTCACATCACCTTCTGCCTGCGGTGAAATTATTAAACATCCATCCTTGGCTGCGGCAGCTCCGAACGGTGCAGCCGATATGCCGGAGGTGTTCTCTGTTTTGTAAAAAACAGTTTTTTCGGTATCGGAAATAATCATGTTTCCGGCATATATATCAGCTTGCCAAAAAAGAACAGCCGCCGCTGCCGCGCACATTATTTTTGATAAACAACGCATATGAACCTTTCCTTTCAGTAAAATAAATCCTCCGTGTTATTACTGTTTCAAAGAAACCTCAAATGATACGGCGCTTCCCCGCTCCTTGAATAATACTTCAATTTTTTCTCCGTTCATTTTCACACTGTCCGTTTCATTTTTCAGAATGTATGACGGAGCGAGCACGCATATTTTTTCCGCACTCAAAGTGGGATCGGCAATGCTTACGCCGAAAACGCCGCCCTGTTCATTTATTATAATACTACAAGAATCTGAAAAAGTAAAACCCAAAATTTTCTGATTCGGTACAAAAGCATTCGCCATGACTGTTCCGCTCTCATTGTCGCGCACTGCGTGCAGCGATTCGTTCATGGCAAGAATTTCAACAGCTCCCGAATTTGCAAAGTCCTCGGTTTCTTCTGCGGTAGCGCTCGGCAGCACAACATATGCATAGCTCTCCGAGCGCGGTCTGTTTCCGTGGTCTATTGTTATCGTGAGATATTTATTCACATCATTGATTGAACGTTTTATATTGACATCCGCAGCTTCAAGCATCACATAACCGATTTCGTTTCCGACATTTACCCAACCGGGAGCATTATACTCCCGGTTGAGCGTTGTATTTTTAACAATGCCGCTGTCAGTATACACTGTATCTCCGGTTACGTTCTCAGTGTCAACATATCCGCTCACGCTTCAAAGCGGCTGAAGAGCCTTTGACCAAAACAGAACCTTATAGCTGTAATCATCGGGGTTTTCATTTTCGGAAATATTAAATGTAAGCGAAAATTCCTCCGGTACACCGCCGTTTGAAGCTTCGTTCACGGAATTGCATGTAACAAGGCTTCCGTCCTTGTAAACCGCTATAATTTTTGTGAGAGAATCAACCGCAAAAGCTCTCTGCGGAGTTACGGTGATAGTATTTTCACCCGTGCGAAGTCCGCTCTTTAAATTGACAGATGTTCTTGAATCTGACACGTCAGTTCCGTTAACGTCGATTGCCGCGTCACGAACCTTAACAACATATTCAATCTCATTCTGAGCCATTCCGTCCATTCCCACGGCAGTGATTTTAACGCCGTACTTGTAATCGCCTATCGGTGCGTCTCCCGACACGTCAAAGGAATTGTCCTCCATCGATTCCGCCAGAATACTGCTCGCATTATTGTAATCACCCGAAACAATTTCAAGCGTATATATAGCGCCCTCCGCTATAACGGGATTATTCGCACTGTCAAAATCGGACTGTATCACATTTGCGTTGAATGTGATTGTGTCGCCGGGCTTGCAGACAACGCTTGTTTGCTCAGCTGTCGCGGTTATATGCGAATACAGTTTTTTAGCTTTATCCGTAATTGTAACGTTTGCGCTGTGGTCATCGGTATTCTTTTGAAAAGCATTTCCGAGCCCCGTTATCTTAATCACCTTGCTCGGACCGCTTGCCATAGCCTGCGATACAGGCGTGTTTTTTCCTATCAGAAGGAGCACACTGTTATCCTTGCACACAAGCGCGTCCTTCACAAGATACTGATTACCGCCGCCTGTTCCGATGAGATTATTTACTGTGGCAGCATTGTTTATAAACGTCGTTACTCTATCTGCTTTAAGACCTGTCTTTATTAACCCGCCTGTGTCGGTCGGATATCCACCGACTACAATGTCCTTAAGAGCGTCTGCCGTTGCTTTTCCCGATGTAAACGGAACGAGAACAATATTTCCGCCCACCGTGAGCGCCTTCCCGACATAACTGCCCCTCAGATTTGACGCTATGCCTTCAAATTTGCCTGCGGGATTTGCAATTGTGTTTGAGCTTTGTATGAAATTGGCTTTATTTATGAGAAGTCCCGAATCCTTTTTCAGCAGCCATTCAAGAGGGTAAACCCTCGGAGCTGAGATAACGGCTGCTTTTTCTGCGGATGTCATAGTAAATGACTGAACAATAACGTTTCCTTTCTGATCCAATCCGAAATAATTGAGAACAACTCTGTCCGCGGTGCTGAAATCATATATTTTTGCCGTAACGCTGCCGTCTGCCGCAACCGTGGCAATAACCGGCACATTGCACGAGGGCGAACCGGCTTCATTAACCGTTTCGGCTGTAGGCTTAGTTGCGGTTGATCTTGCTGTGGAGTAGGTATATTTGTCAGTATATGTAGCCCATGCCGGCTGCGCTGCAATGTGCCCCTTTCCGTCGGACGTTATGTTTGTAAAAACGGGTCTGATCTTTGTTGTTTGATCGGTATAAACCGCGTCGGGTTTGAAGGACGAGCACTCCGTATCGGCTTTTTTCCAGTACATCGCCAGCTGAAGCTTTTCATCAACTGTTTTTTCAACCGTTGCGCCGTCGGAATAGTAAAGTCCCGCGCCCGTTCTGTCGGCAAGCGACGCACCGCACCAGAATTTTTGTGTGTAATCATCCCAGATGATTCCGCCCTTAAGCATAAGCGGAGTATCGTCCGAGCCGTCCTGCACTTCACCGCCGATATAAGTGTAAACCGTTCTTTTCATTGTAAGATATTTATCAAGTATAAATATCTTGTTTAGGACATTTGCATTTAAGGAATCTGTTATCAGAATCAGCTTTCTGTCATTCTCTGCGCCGCCGTACGCCATTCCGTAATACTCCGTATTATCCCTGACGTCGCTGACGGAGTTTGAATGTGCATACCAGTTGACGCCGTCCTTTGAAGTATAAAGTCCTTTTCCGCCCATAACATAGGTTTCCGTTTCCGGAATATATTCAATATCGGTACCGTATGCACTGCCGGAGCTTGCGCCGAAATAGGTTTCCGTTTCCTCCGCAGCCATAGCCGTTACAGCGCTTAATGCCATAAGCACACAGAGAAAAACGGAGATTGCTTTGAATAATATTTTTTTCATTTCTTTCACTCCTAAATATATTTTTTATTAATTATTATTAATATATTTTTCATATGCCTTCTGCTTTATTTCCTTAAGGCGTTTTAAATTAAGCTCATTAATATGCTTCTGGAAGTCATCGAATTTATCCATTGGTTCCGCGCCTTTAATGAAGCGCACAACATTCTCGTAAACATAGTTGTTTATGTCAAATTCGATTGCCGCAACCTCTTCGGCCGTTTTCATGTCATATTCAAATACGGGGAGCTGCGTTTTAAGTCCGTTTGCAACATATTTGTTGTAAAGCTCGTATGCGTCCTGCTGCTCCTTGGTATCGTATTTTGAGGTGGTAACGGTTGTTTTCGCCGTTATTCCGGGGCTTGCCGAATATGCTCTTGTGTGAAGCGCCAGGGCTTCCGTCGGAGTAAGACCTTTTTCGTTGTGCATGATTTCATCGGTATATTTAACGGAATTTTCATCCACACGCTCATAGGTTAAGCCCTCAATGCCATAGGTCTTAAGCACTGCACCTTCCTCACTGTAGAAATAATCCATCATTTTTGCGGCAACTTCGGGATTTTTGCAGTTCTTTGTTATTGCCGCATACGGTGCCGTAACAAGCGAAATGCTGTTCATAAAGTACGGCTCGTCGCCTTTGTTCATAACGGGGTACTGCGTGCCTGCAAGCATAAATCCGTTTTCAAGCTCCGCGGAGTTCATTATTTTACCTATGGAACCTGCTATAAATCCGTAAAATGCTCCCGTCACTCCCTCTATAACCTGGCTTTGCGTTGTGCTGGTTGAAATTGTGTCGAAATCGGGATCCAGTATTCCATCCTTATACCATTGGTTCAACTGTGCGATAAATTCTTTGTAGCCCTTTTCCGACGGTCCGAACTTAACCTTGCCGTTGTTCAGATACCAGCCCATGCCGATACCGTAAGCATTATTGAAATTGTTTCCGTTGCCCTCGGGCTTGAACCAGCCCGACTCAATGCAAAGCGGATGCTTGATTCCGAGCTTATCCTTGAACGCATGAAGCGCAGTGTTCCACTCATCAATGGTTTCCGGCAGCTCAAGACCGCATTTGTCAAGCCAGTCCTTCCTGATAATCATTCCGCCGAAATTTGTTCTCATGCTTTTCTTTGACTCTTTATCGCTTCTGTACACGCGCGGGAATACGCAGTAATGTCCGTCACTTGTCAATACTCCGCGCCGCGTTTCGGGATTTTTCTCCATGAATTTTTTGTAATTTGGCGCCGATTTGCCGATAATATCGTCAAGCTCAATTATAATCCCGTCACGAAGCGCTTTTGTGATGCCGCCCTGATAATATGTCCTCCAGTCCGTTTCAACAATGTCCGCAAGGTTGCCCGATGCAATCATCAGTGAAAACTTTTCCTGAGCCTGGTCAAATGTCGGATGAATGAAGTTAATTTTCACACCCGTTATTTTTTCAAGCTCCTTGTACATCGTCACCTCTGACATTGATGAATAATATGTTGCTACCTGCGCAGGCAGCGGAATCCAGTACGACAGCTCATTTTTGCCGTCCTCACCATTTGTTTCCGCTTTCTTTCCGCATCCCCCGGCAATAGCCGAAAGGGCAATCAGCGCTGCGGCGGAAAGTGCGGCGGTCTTTTTTGCTTTCATTTCTTTTCCTCCCTGTATGATATAAATTTTAATTAATCAGCCCTTTACTGCTCCCACCATCATGCCTTTAACGAAATATTTCTGAATAAAAGGATAAATAACTAATATGGGAACTGTTGCAACAATAATTGTGGCATATTTGATTGATTCACTTATTGCATAAGTGTCTCCCGAGTCTCCGACGGTCATATCGCGCGTATCCCCGAGAATAAGTATCTCACGCAGCACAAGCTGCAGCGGATAGCGGCGTTTATCGTCAAAATAAAGCATTGCATTAAACCATGCATTCCAGTGAGCCACGCCGTAATATAAAACCATAACGGCGATAACAGCCTTTGAAAGCGGCAGCACTATATTCCAGAACAAAATAAAATCATTTGCTCCGTCGATATATGCGCTTTCTTCAAGACTTTGCGGAACTGCCTCAAAATTTGTTTTCATGATTATAAGATTATATGTATTTATGGCGGTCGGCAATATAACTGCCAGCAGTGAATTATGCAGATGCAGCACGTTATTTACAAGCAAATACATCGGTATCATTCCGCCTGAAAAATACATTGTGAAAATCATCAGCTTCATCATAACCTTTGCGGGCTTAAAATGCTTTCGCGTTACAACGAACGCTCCCAATGATGTGAGAATAAGATTCAGCGTTGTGCCGAACACAAGAATTTCAATTGTGGTCTTGTAGCCGCTGAATATATTCGGAAACGCGTGTATATGCCGCCGTGCTGAACACCTTCGGAAAAAGAATCAGCCCCTTATCCCCGATAAGATACCTGCCGTCCGTAAACGAACAAACAAGCACATACCAAAAAGGATAGAAACAGATAATCATCATTGCAGCCATAAATACAATATTGAGAGCGTCAAAAAGCTTGCTTCCGAACGATTCCTTTATTTTCATTTTGCTTTCGCCTCCCTCAGTAAATTCCCATATCGGTAACTTTTTTCGAAATTTTGTTGGCTGCAACAATCAGAATAAGATTTATAACCGATTGAAACAGTCCCACCGCCGTTGAATAGCTGTATTTCATTCCCGTCAGTCCGTAACGGTAAACAAAGCTTGAAATAATATCCGCGGTTTCATATGTTGCGGGACCGTATAAGAGAATTATTTTTTCATAACCGAGGCTCATGATTTTCCCTATTCTCAGAATAAGCATTACAACAACCGTGCTGCTTATCCCCGGCAGCGTTACATGAATTGCCTGCTTAAATCTGCTCGCGCCGTCAATTCTCGCCGCCTCATAAAGCGAGGGATCAACCCCGGCAAGCGCCGCAATATAAATAATTGAGCTCCAGCCTATCGTTTTCCACACGTCCGTCCATACATACACATGACGGAAATATTCGTTTGCTCCGACATAGTTGATTTTCGGCAGTCCGAAATGAGCAAGCAACTGAGTTACTATTCCGTTTGTTCCGAAAAAATCAACAATCATTCCGCATATCACAACGTTTGATATAAAGTGCGGAAGATATGTAACCGTCTGAACGCTTTTTTTGAATGTGTTTGATTTCAGTTCATTCATCAGCAGAGCAAAAATTATCGGAAGCGGAAATCCGACAAGCAACTCATAGCCGCTGATGATAAGGGTGTTCCTCAAAATCCTTACAAAATATACTCCGGTAAAAAATTCTTTAAAATACTTCAGCCCCACCCATTCGCTTCCGATTATACCTTTCAGCACGTCATAACGCTTAAAAGCGATAATCGCTCCGTACATCGGTGCATAACAAAAGACTGCATAAAAAAGAATAACCGGCAATGCCATAAGGTACAGACATTTATGATTTGCAATGTCCGTGATTGCCGCTCTGAAAATGTTTTGTTTTTTCTTTTCACTGTTTGTCATTGCATGACTCCTCCTCGCTTCGGTTTTATTATACACTGCACTTTTTAAAGAGTAAATGCACATTTTTTGACGTTTGCACATTCCCCGTAATATTAGGGGTTCACGGTTGGCAAAATCAAAATTTGCATACTGTGTTTTCTAATGCTTCGGCAAATCTTTTCCCGACGGTTCGCATCGCTTCCGCGCTGTTTCCGTTTTTCATAAGCCCGAAGTACGGCGTTTCCAATGTAAAGCTCAGTCTTGCGTTGGAAAATTTATTCATATATTCCGCAAAGGTCTGCGGAGGTTCATTAACCTTGTTCCAACCTTCTCCCGGCTGCATATCCCACTCGGATTCATAAGGAATCAAGTCGTTTTCCGAAAACTTCTCAAAAGCTTTTGAAAAAAGCTTTTCGGCTTCTCTGTGCGTTTTATGAACGATATAACAATGGTCGCTGCGCCCTCCCATGTGAAGCGGCGAATGAAAATCAAATGCAAATGCAATTTTTTCTTTTTGGGAAATTTTTTTGACAGCCTTAACGGAATTATAAATTGAAATATCTCCGTAATCCCTGTTATGGTCGTGCGGCACGCGTGCCTTTCCCTGGTCACCGTCCGTAACCCCATCGTAATCAACAAAGGGTATATATATAATTTCATAAGGAGCTTTGCATCGGATAAGCTCGGAAATAACGCCTTCGGCAACATAACTTCCCGTGGATTCACATGCGTGATGCCTTGCCGTAAGAAGGATTTTTTCCTTGCCGCTTCCGCATGTGAAATACGGAATTATTCTTCCTTTTTCCGATGTGCATAACATGCGTTCGGTTAGTCCCGATTCCTGCGCGAACATCTTCATATTTTTTTCGTTATACAAAATATCGTGTGCAAAATAAACACATTCATTTACCCCGAATGTGTAGGAAAACGAATCAGGGCTGTCGCTTTTTAGCCATCTCCATGATTTCAAATCCATGCTCATTGCTGCTCCGAATCTGCCGATTTTTCCGTCATCGGCAAATTTAAACACTGCTGTTTCCCCCTCCTTGCCCTGCACACAGACCGCCCAATAAAACCACTGCGCAGCGCTGTCGCGCATATCGGGTTCAAGCAAATAGGTATCTTTTCCGCACTTTTTCCATTTAATATTCCCTCCGGGGAAGTCAGTGGATATAATCATTTTCACACCGCCCTGTATTTTAAATATTTGCAGATTTACCGCTTTTCCAGCGGTAAATTGCTGAAAAAGTCACATTTTTTATGTTCATGGCCATTGCGCCCTCGGCGCTTTCAATCGGCTTATCTGTTATTTTCTTAACAAATTTTTCATCTCCGAAAGCCTGCCTGAACGCCTCCGATATTTTTTCCCTTGCCGAAGTGTGCGCGTTCCCGATTCTTATCAATGCGGCAGCAGCCTGCGAAATTGTTTGAAATTTGATTGAATTAAAGCCGTGAACCTTATAACGGATTGTTGCTTCGGAGTCGGCATCAGAATCATAGCTTAACAGCTCAATCAGCAAATCGGCGGATTTTTCATCCTCAAGCCGTCCGAGCCAATATTCCGCCATACAAAGGTGCGTTTGATTGTTTTTTCTGCAATCCTTCAGCACAAAATTGTCCGTTTCTGTCAGCATTTCTCTTAGAATTTCAAGGCAGCTCAGATCCCCCGAAAACGCAAGCGCAAATGCCGAATGCTTTCTGAGCTTTTCGTTATCGGACATAAGCCAGCTTTTCAGCTCACCGTTAAATACGGCATTTTGCATAGCTGACGAAAAAATTGCCATTCCCGGCTTATCCGATGAAAGTCCCTGCTTTATTGTTTCCGAATCGGTGAGCAGGCTGACATCGTGCGGCTTAATTCTCGTTCCATCCCAATCGCGGAAGCCGTCCACCCGAAAACGCGCAGAAAACGGGTTGCTGAGACAGCCGCTCTTTTCGAGCATGGCCTTAAGCCCCGAATATTCAATTTTCTTCGGATCGCAGCCGTTTTTTACCGACAGATATGCAATGTCGGCAGCAACCTCGGCAAGCTTTTTCATGTCGGTAATCATTCTTACGGCGCTCGAAATATCGCGGTCAACGCCGACAGCACGGCATGCAGTTATCAATCCGTCAACGCCCGACGGCAAAAGAGCCTTGTAAGGAATCGGGATAACAACATTGTACGCGCCCAAATTTGCGCCGACGGCCCAGTCGCCGATTTCGCTGCCGTCAAACGCAATATCCCAGCCGTGCTTATCAAGGTCACTGTAGGAGTAAAAGCACGGCTTGTCAGTAGCTTTCCCTTGCAGCAAGTCATTCAGCTTTACAGTTTCTTCTGCCACAATTCTTTTTCCCTCACGCACTCCGAGCAGCGGCATATTTTTAATAAAGCTGCCTTGCTGCCGCTTTTCTTCAGGT
>CAJJUC010000015.1 GCA_905195005.1 uncultured Eubacteriales bacterium
CGGTTTCCCCCGATGTGCTGGACGGAATTTTGCAGACCGCCGCGCGTGAGTTTGATTTGTCAGCTCTGCGCGAATTTACCGTTGAGGCAGGACGCCCGGACACCTTCAGCGAGGAAATGCTTGATGTGCTGGAGAAAAACGGCGTTGACAGAATCAGCATAAATCCGCAGACAATGCACGATAAAACGCTTGAACTCATCGGAAGAAAGCACACCGCAGCCGACACGGTTCGTGCTTTTGATATGGCGCGGCGGAGAAGCGCGTTCAGCATCAATGCCGATTTGATTGCAGGACTTCCCGGGGAAACAGCGGCGGACTTCCGCGAATCGCTCAACCGCGTGATTGAGCTTTGCCCGGACGCGGTTACGGTGCACACAATGTATCTAAAGCGCGCCGCGAGGCTGATTGATGAATTTGAAAGATACCGCTTCACGAATGTGACTGCCGAAATGACGGACTATGCATCCGAAGCGCTTCACGCGGCGGGATTCTCGCCGTATTATATGTATAAGCAGAAAAACACGCTTGGAAATCTTGAAAACGTCGGATATGCAAAACAGGGACATGAAAGTCTTTATAATATTTATATTATGGAGGAGGTTCAGAGCATTTTTGCAATGGGCGGCGGAGCTTCGTCAAAGATAGTCATGGGCGACAGAATCGAGCGGATTTTCAATCCCAAGGAAGCCGCCGACTACACGCGGCGGATCGATGAAATAATTGAAAAGAAAAATATAATAGAGGATTATCTCAGATAGTATCGAAAGCGGTGAATTTTCATGAATAATTATCCGCAGGATGAATATTTTAATACCGAATGCCTAAAAACAGCGGAAAATTCGCACCTTGCAAGCGAGCGCAATTTTATTCAGCACGGTTCGACAAGCTGTCTTATGCACAGCATTGCGGTTGCTTATTTCAGCTATAAAGCCGCGAAAAAGCTGCATTTTATCCGATTTTCGGACGGGGAGCTTATCCGCGGCGCACTGCTGCACGATTATTTTCTTTATGATTGGCATGTTCCCGACAAGGCGCATCGCTGGCATGGCTTTTTTCACCCGGGGAAGGCGCTTATAAACGCAAAGCGTGACTTCCGCCTGACGGAGCGCGAAAAGGACATAATCGCAAAGCACATGTTCCCGATGACGCTTTATCCGCCCAAATGCCGCGAATCGGCGCTGATATGCATTATGGATAAGGTGTGCTCGGTTTACGAGGTGTTCGCAGTATATAAAAACAAACGCGTTATAAGCGCTTATAATGCTGTAATTAATCAGAGCGGAGGTAATTAACTATGATTTCGGTTACGGTTGACGGGAGCAGCGTAAAGCTTAAGGGCGGAACAACGGCAATGGAATATGTGCGCGGTAAAGGTCTGGAGGGTACAGTTCTGGCGCTTAAGGTCAATAATGAAATTGCGCAGCCCGAACGCGTTCTGCAAAACGGCGATAACGTTTCCTCGCTTACAATTGCAACGGACGAGGGCTATCTTATATACAAGGAATCGCTGATTTTGGTCTTGCTTTATGCCGCTGAGCTTATTTACGGCTGCGAGCCTGTCTATGTGAGGCAGTCGGTTAATAAATCAACATATTTTGAAATTCAGGGCGATGAACGCGAAAAATCGGAGATTGCATCACAGCTCAGGGAAAAAATGCGCGAAATAATCGCTTCGGATAAAAAAATCGAGCAGCTGACCGTTCGGCGCGATGAGGCTGCGCGGATATTTGAGGCTTGCTCAATGGAGGAAAGAGCGGCGGAGATTGCTGCGCTTCCGTCCGATTGGGTGAAGCTTTGCAAAACCGCGGACAGATACCATCTCACTTATCAAAGCCCGGCGTACAGCATCAAAAGCGTGAGCAATTTTGACATAACGCCGTATGAAGACGGATTCCTGCTGAGATATCCGACAAATTATACGAAAACCGAAATTCCGCCGATGCGCACGGGTCGGAAAATTCACCGCGCTGTTGCGGAATACCGTGATTGGATAACGGCAATCGGCGCAGGCGATATATTTGCGCTTAACAAATATGTGCGCGAGGGTCGCGCCGCCGAGCTGGTGAACCTTTCCGAGGGGCTGCACGAAAAAAGAATATGCAAAATTGCTGATGATATAAAGAATAATAAGGATATAAAAATAATTCTGATTGCAGGTCCCTCGTCATCGGGAAAAACAACCTTTGCAAACAGGCTGTGCCTGCATCTGAGGATCAATCATCTTGAGCCGGTGGTTCTCTCGCTCGATAATTATTTTGTTGACGATGAGCATATGCCGCGCGATTCAAAGGGCGAAATGGATTATGACCATGTTGACACTATTGACCGTGAGCTTTTTAACGATCATCTGACGCGCCTTGCCGCAGGAGAAACTGTTACCGTTCCGCGCTATGATTTTAGTCTTCGCAGACGTGTTAAAGGGGAAACAATCCGCCTCAGCGAAGGCAATGTCATTATTGCGGAGGGTATTCATGCTTTAAATGAGCTTTTAACAAGCGGCGTTCCGAAAAAGAATAAATATAAAATATATCTCAGCGCGCTTACAAGCCTTTGTCTTGACGAATACAATGCATTTTCTCCGACGGATAACAGGCTGCTGCGCCGCATTGTGCGTGACGCGGCTTACAGAAACACAAGCGCGGATCTTACGCTTGCTCTTTGGAAAAACGTCAGAAAAGGAGAGCAAAAATATATTTTCCCGTTTGAGGACGAGGCTGACGAGGTGTTTAACTCCTCGCTTGTGTATGAGCTTTCCGTTTTAAAAAAGCCTGCCGAGGCGCTTTTGGCAACCGTGCCGAAAACGTCGCCGCATTTCAGCCGTGCGGCTCGCTTGGCGGAGCTTTTAAGCTATTTTGAGCCGCTCGATCCGTCCCCCGTGCCGCCAACATCAATTATCCGCGAATTTATCGGCGGCAGCACAATCGTGCAGTAAAACAAACGCCCGATTCCAACCGGAATCGGGCGTTTGTTTTACTGTAATTCAACGGGGCTGATTATCGGAATAAGCGTTTTGGTATCTTTCCAGAAAAACAGCTTTTCCGAACGCTCCGCCGGCAGCGGAATTGCCAGCGATGCCGTGCCGCGCGGCGGCAGCGTTATCCGCTGCTGTGCGCTTACTGCGCCGAGCGCCCCGTTTTCGCCGTATTCCCCGATGATGACGCTGCCCGTCACAGCGGTGTTTTCGTAATTCGAAAACGTCAGGCTAAGCTTGCCGCCGACATTCGAAACGGATGTAAGGCAAGCGCTGTCTGCCGCATCACAGAGCCATCTGCTAAGAAAATATGCCTGCCACTGCCTTGCCGCACTGCCCGATATTTCACTGAGCCGCCCCGCTTCGTCCGCAATTTGCGAGAATATACCGTAATCCTTTGACGAGGCTTCAATAATTGTGTTTTTCGGCAGCAGCTGCGAGGGAAGCGCAAATATCCGCTCAGATGTCTGCGCTCCGCCGGACGATGTGCGGATTGAATATGTGCCGCCCATGTCCTTACTTTCGGGGAAGACAAAGGAATAATTTCCGTTGGCGTCCGAAAACGTCTGATCCATATAATAAGCCGCGCCGTCCTCGCACGGAACAAAAATTCCGACCGGGGTGAGCGGCTCGCAAATGCCGCTTATGCATATGTTTCCGTTTATATATGAAGAATCGGAAGCGGCGAAATCGCTGCGGACGCAGCACTCGGAAAGCGTTTGCCCGACCGAGTGAAGCTCTTTGAGAATATTTAAAATGTCCGATTCGCCGAGCGCGGTTTTTCCGCGGCGGTACTCGGAAATAAGCAGATTCCCGATGTTGTAGTTGCCGCGCAGTCTTTCAAATGCGTCGGTTTCGTTTTTGTTCCGCTCCGCCGTTTGAAGCACTGTCTGCGGCAGAGAATAATTTTTTTCAATATCTTCGTATGCAGCATTGATTGCGGCTTTCGCGCAGATCTCAAGATAATTCTCCGAAATTCCGCATATGTAAACGGGCGATGAGGGAAGAACACTTTCCGAAAAGCTGTTTCCGTAAATGTCAAACATTGCCCGTCCCTCTATCGGAACGGAATGTTCTCCGCCGTCCGTACTCCACAGAACGGCTGTCAGCCCGCCGCCTGAGGAATAAAGCGCCGCCGTTATACCTGCCCCGAAATCAAGCGTTCCGATATACTTATCGGTGCGGCTGAAATATTCAAGCATCGTAACGTATGCCGGCTTCGGTTCAAGGCTTGTTTTGCGGACAATTCCGAAGGTGTGCTCCCCGTTTGATTTCATGAGTCCGCTCTCCGTGAAATTGTAAATAAGGTTTGATTTGTAACCCGAAATGTCACTGTAAACGGCTTGCTTAACAAGCTCCTCCGCCTGCTTTTTTTCGCTTATGCCGAGCGAGCCCGTGTAGGTCGGAAAACCAATCTCCGAAATGTAAAGCCCTTTCCATGCGCCGAGCTGCTTTAATGAATCGGCAAATCCGCAGATTTCGTCCGTAAAAGCGCTGTCGGCGTTTCCGCGCGTGTGTATGTAGGGATGGTAGGAAAATCCGTCGACATTGTCAATTGAAATATTTTTCAGCGCCTCGGGCAGATAAGTGTATTTGTTCCCTATCGGGGCGATTGCTCCGCCGATAACCCTGATTTCGGGGTTAAACCCTTTAAGAGCCGCCGCGCAGCTTTCAAGCAGATTCCCGTAGCTTTCGGCAGAGGCAACATACATTCCGTCGTTAGGTTCGTTCGATATTTCGAAATATTTTATCTGCGGATAATGCGCCGCAACAGCAAGCGCATATTCTGTGAATTTTTCTATCTGATAATCGGTTGATATGCGCTTGCTTCCGTTTTCGTCAGTGTAGAGCGGATTTGCACCCTGGAGCGAAAAATAAACGTTGATTCCGCTCTGCTTTAGCTGCGCAAATTTCTCGTCAAACCTGCCAAAGCTGTATTGCCCCTCGCTTTTTTCAAGCGATTCCCAAGCAATGCCTGCGCGCACCCATGCTGCGCCCATGCGCTTTAAAAGCGGCAGAGCGTCCTCCGAAACGGAGTTGAAGCCTTTCATGTAATACGAGCTGTCGGAAATGCTCCGCGGCTCGGATGCAACAGTTATCTGCGTGCCGAGATAGCCGCAGATTCCGCCGCTGTATTCAACATATATATCCGCGTCATAAATCCCGTTTTTCAGCGTGGCAAGCGGCACGCTGTTTCTGCCGTTTGCAATCGGGCTTGAAAGAACTGATTTGTTTCCGTCAATATCCGTCAGCGTGCAGTGAAGCACGCCGCCGCCCGAAAGTCCTTCGGCAGTCACGTTAATGCTGCCGCCGCTGCGTGAAACAACGGTGTTCACCGCGCCTCCGAGATTAATCTCAGCCGATGCCGCATCGGTTCGTTTTTCAATCAGCCTAACCTCTTCATCTGTGTAAAGCGCGGAAAGCTCGCTGTGCGAAACATCGCGCCGCAGCATGTCCAGAACGGTTTCTCCGGCGGTAAAAACGTCTATTTTAACATTTCTGAAAAAATCCGCCTTAAGGTAGAATGTCGGGCGGAGAAGCGTTGTCCCCGATGCCCCCCACGACTGGAGATTTCCCACCGTTCCATCGTTCTTGTTTATGCTGACAGCAAGCATCAGGCCGGAAGAATCGTTCACACCGCTGCGCGTCCACCATGTGAAGCACGCGCCCCTTGAATATCCGTCATAATCAAGTGTGCCGAAACGTCCGCTGTACTTTTTGTATTCATAAGCCGAAAGAATCCCGATTCCCATAACGGAGGTGTATGTGGAGGGGCAGTCCTTGTTTTTCGAGCCGCCCTCGGTTACCCATTCGTGACTGAAATTTATGTAGTCGGTCACGGCTTTGGGAATAATTGTGCCGCCGCTTCCATTGCTGACAAAATCACCGTTCAGAAATTTTGCAAGCGTGTTGGTTGCAGCGTCGAATTTCTGCGTTTTGTTCGCGCTGTACTGCTGCATTCCGTAGTAATCGCGGCACATGATATATCTGTCGTCATTGCCGCCCGAAAAATCGTCAAGCAGAATGAAGGTGTTGTTGTAACAGGGCAGCTTGAATGTGCGGCTGTGCGGCGTGAATTGCACGCTGCCCTCCGGCGGAGCCGATGTTGTGTATGATGTCGGCAGTTCAGCTGCGTGCGCGCTGCACAAGGGCAGTGCAAGTGCTGCGCACAGCGCTGCGGAAATACATTTTTTAAGCTTCATATTCATTATCCCCTTTGTTATTCATTTTTTGCCTTTTTATCCTCACGGTGACAACCGTGCCGACATTCGGCTGCGTGTCATAGGAAAGCCCGTATCCGCTGCCGTATTCAAGCAAAAGCCGCTGCTGAACATTGTAAATTCCGTAGCCGCGCTGCTCCGCGCCGTCGCCCGAAAGAGGGTTGCGCTCCATGCCGCAGCCGTTATCGCGGATTTCAAAGTATATATCCCCGTTCATTTCGAACCCCGCGATTCGGATTATGTTATTCATGCCGCGGCGATTCCTGAAGCCGTGCTTTATTGCATTTTCGATTATCGGCTGCAAAATGATTTTCGGCGTTCGGCACGGAAGAATCTGCGGACTGATTTCCCATTCTGCTTCAAAAAATCCCGGGAAACGCTGCTGCTCAATCTTTATATAGTTTTCCGCGTGGGATAATTCCTCCCCGACTGTTATGAAATTATCGCCGCCGTGCAAGCTTATTCTGAAAAACTGTGCGAGCGAATGAAGCATGTCCTCGATTTCGGGCTGCTCCTTTATTTTTGCCATCCATGCTATAACATCGAGCGTGTTATAAAGAAAGTGCGGCTTAATCTGCGATTGCAGCGCGTGCAGCTCGGCAATGCGCTGCTTTTCCTTTTCCTCGTTGTTTTTTCGGATAAGCTCCGCAATTTCATCCGTCATTTTATGAAAACTTTCGCTCAGGGCGATAATTTCGTTCTTGTCCGAAAGATTGAACATAACGCTTTCGCCGTGCCCGAAAGCACGTATCTTTTTTTCAAGTGTTTTAACCGGCGCTGCAAGCCGCCTTGCAACCGCAAGCGCAGCTGTGCCGCAGAACAGTATCAGCAGAATTATAAGTATCCGAAGCGTGTAAATATAGCTGCGTATCTGAGCATAGACAGCGTCTTTTTCAATAATACTTACCATCGTCCATTTCAGCGGATCGGTATTTGAAAAATCGTGAATGTCAATCATATATTTGTCATCGTAAGCGAAAAACGCCTTTTTCCCTCTGCTGTCGGGAAGATAGAAGTACGAGCCGACCTTTGAGGCGTCCTTGTGCGCAATGATTAATCCGTCCGCAGCAACAAAAACCTCCGCATTTTCAGCCGACTGCCCGGAAAACGCCTGATTCAGCGCCGATTCCTTAACATAGAAAAACAGCCGCCCTATCGACACGCCCGAATTGTAGTTGCGCATCCGTTTTGTGAACACAACGTACGGCGTGCCGCTTTTATCTCTTTCGATTTTATTAAGGCAAACGATGGAATTTGTCTTGCTGTCGGAAAGCGCTTTCGCATCGGGCACGCGGAAAGCGCCTTCGCCGCCGTCCGATGAATATACCCTGCTGTCCTCAGTCACAAACGCAAGGCTTTGTATCATGTTCATTTCAGAAAGAAAGCCGCGGAGCTGCGTGCATAAAAGCTCCGACTTTTCATCGGGAGAAAGAGCAGTGTTGCTGACTGTCCGGTAGATATTTTTGTCGGTTGTCACCGAAAGGGAAAGTGCGTCAAGCTGGCGCGTCATTTCTGCGGTTGAATCGGCAAAATCGGAGTGAACGCAATCAAGATATTTTTCAAGATAGTGATTGATGACCTTTCCGCGGATATAAAATTCACCCACAAAAAGCACAATACACATTGCGGCAAGCGTGAAAATGAGAATAAATCCGGCGGTAAGCGTTCCGAGCCGGAATTTTGCTGTGAATTTATCCATTGTACCCTCCCTTATTCAAATGCGTTATCGGCAGCAGATGCAAAATGGTAATATTTCGGCGCTTTTCCGGTTGTTCTTTTAAATTGCTTGATGAAATATGCCGGGTTTTTGTAGCCGACCATTTCGCTTATTTCATATATCTTGTATTTTCCGAGCTTTATCAGCTCAATCGCCGTGTTTATCCGATATTCCGTCAGAAAAGTGTTGAAGGTTTTGCCTGTTTCCTTTTTAAACAGGTACATAAGGTATGACGAGCTGATGAAAAGCTCCGCCGCAACGTCCGAAACGGTGAGCGGCTCTTTGTAGCGGAACATGATAATTGCAATCGCCTGCTGTATTTCGGGGCGATAGGTATAGTCAAGCACAAGGTTCGGGTTTTCGTATATCTTGTTGATAAATTTCACGGTAAAATCATGCAGCGCAGAGCATGTTGCCAGCTTCTGAATTTCGTGTGCCGGGTTGAAATCCGCTCCGAAAATCTGCTCGCGCTTTGCTTTGCTGCCCAGAACGGAGTGCGTTATCAGGATAATAAATTCAAGAATGTTTGTCTGCAAAACGGGAATGTTAATGTTCGCCGTTTCGTCTATCTGAGCGAAATATTTATCGATTATAGATATTGTTGCATCGTAGTCAACCTTTCGTATGCTTGAAGCGGCTTTGCTGATTTCATCGTTTGAAAATCCGCCGACCGCAACGCTTGCGCCGCGTGCGGCTTCGGCTGCGGAGCTTTCCGCCGGGCGTCCGTCCCGAACGGAGAGCAGCGCACCTATAAGGTCATCGTTTTTAATCGGTTTAAGAAGATAGAATTTAACGCCGTATACAATTGCCTGCTGCGCATATTCAAATTCCTTATATCCGCTGAGAATAATAATATCGGTATTTCCGCCGAGCGCACGGATGTTTTTTATCAGCTCAAGTCCGTTCCCGTTTTCCATTTTGATGTCGGTAATCACGATTTCGGGGCGCAGATTTTTGTATAGCTCCAGCCCCTCAACACCGTCAGCCGCTTCCCCGACAATCGTGAAACCGTATTCCTCCCACGGAATGGTTTTGCGCATTCCGCAGCGAACCCAGTAATCATCGTCAATTATTAAAACGCGCAGCATATGCTGTCACTCCTTATAAGAATATATATAATCGTTCATCTCGCTGTAGAGCGTGTCGAGCGGAGCTGAAATGTTTCTCACCATTTTTCCGAGAAGCAGCATACTCACCGCCGTCAGAAATACAAATGAAGCAAGCAAAATCAGAAATGCGGAAAGCTGCTTGCTGCGAAAGGCTGACGGCGAAATGTAAAAATCAAGCGTTATTCCGTCCTCCCCGAGCGGATTTGAAATCCGCACTGCGTTTTTCCCGGCTCCGCCGTCGTAAATACAAACCGCGCTGCCGCCGTGCTTAAGCACAATGCGGCTTCCCGAGAAAAACGGATTGTGTTCAAAATCATATGCGGAGAAAAGTCTGTCGGCATTGATGTCCGCAATCAGGTACGCCGCCTCCTTTCCCTTATAATTTATCGGCAGCGACATAAGCATTCCGCCCCTGCGCCCGATTGTGTAAACCGAAAGAGAAGGCGGCGCGCCGGGCTTTGAAAGGTTACTTCCGAACGCATCCGATAAAAAGCGGCGGTCGTGCTCACTGTCGGAATAATAAACCTCCCCGTTTTTTGTTATGACCGAAGCTCCGCTTATTGACAGATTGTAGCTCCTTGCGGAGGGCAGAACGGCGTTCAGCCGCTGCTTCTTTTCGGCATATTCAAAATATTCCCCCAGGTTATAGCGGCTTTCAAAGCATGCCGCCGCTTCACCGACCAGCGATAAGCGGTAAGAAGCGCTTGAGGTATACTGTGCCGACAAAAGCTCCGCGCGCTTCATAAAATCACTTTTTATAATATGAAAAAAGTAAATGTAAGTGGATGCAAATATTGCCGCAAGCGCGAAAATAACGGTAACGCCAAGCGTGACATGAAGTTTTTTTCTGAATCTGGCAAACATAAATCTCACCTGAATAAATTATAGCAAAACACAAAAATCATTTCAAGAGAAATGAGCCGATTTAGTTGAATGGTTATATTTTTCGTAGCTTTGTATCATTGACCGCGGTTCGCAAATTTTATAAAATATATACAAGAACAAAGCTGAAAGGATGGTTAAAATGAAAAGAATTGCAGCGCTGGCAATGTCGGCATGTTTGCTCGTTTGTGCCGGAGGATGCGGCAAAAAGGAGGCTGTTTCGGACGGAACGGTGAAAATATCCATCGGAAACTGGCCCTCAAAAACCGATGAGGCAAACTATGAACGCCATATGAAATGGAAGGAGCAGATGAAAGAGAAATATCCGAATATCGATATAACACCCGATATAGGCGCCGTTGATATTCAAACGTTTCTGACAAAGGCGTCAAGCGGTCAGCTGCCCACGCTTTACATTACATATTTCACGGAAGCTTCAAAAATTATTAACGAGGGATATTCGCTCGACATAACGAAATTCATTGATAAGTACGGATATAAGGACGCGGTTAAAAAGAACATTATGGATATGGTAACCTCGGACGGGAAAATTTACGGGCTGCCCGCGAATTCATACGCGATGGGGCTGATGATTAACATGAACCTGTTTAAGAAGGCAGGTCTTGTAAATGAAGACGGAACGCCAAAGATTCCCGAAACGTTTGAGGAGCTTGCGGATTATTCGAAAATCATCAGGGAAAAGACGGGAAAAGCAGGCTTCATTCTGCCGACAACAAATAACTGCGGCGGCTGGCATTTCATGAATATCGCATGGTCGTACGGCGTTGAGTTTATGAAAGAGGAAAACGGAAAATACAAAGCAATGTTTGACAATGAAAAGGCGGTTGAAGCGCTTCAGTATGTTAAGGACTTGAAATGGAAATACAATGCGCTTCCGGAAAACACATTTATTGACCAAAAAGAAATGAACAAGCTTTTTGCAACCGATGAGGGGGCAATGTTTTTGTCATCGCCGCCGGTTGATTCGCTCGTAACCGATTATGCAATGGACAAGGATTCGGTTGCCTCCGCAACAATTCCGGCAGGACCGAAGGCGAAGGTTTCTCTTATGGGCGGCGGCATTAACATGGTTGAAGCCAATGCAACCGACGAGCAGGCGGACGCTTGCTTCAAATGGCTTGAAATTATCGGAAAAGCGCCCGTTGTTACCGAAGACACGCTCAAATCAGAGGAGGAAAGCTTCAAAATGCGCAACGAAAAGGGACTGATAGTGGGCCCAGAAGGCTACGGCATTTGGGACAATCGCCTCAACGAGGATAAGCTCACCGCGCTGCGCGAAAAATACACGAACGTTAACATGAAGCTTTTTGAAGATTATCTTAAATTCGACGGCGTTACGATAAAGCCCGAAGAGCCTGTCAACTGCCAGGAGCTTTATAATATTCTTGACGGAATTATTCAGGAGGTTCTTAACAATAAGAATGCCGATGTTAAGGCGCTTGTTGCCAAGGCTAATTCCGATTTTCAGAAAAACTACCTTGATATTTAACAACGGAAGGGCAGAAATTTGATGAATGGGTCTTTAACAAACAAAAAAAGTAAAATCGGCGCGCTCAAACGCGTGAAATGGATTGCATGGCTGCTGATTCTGCCGAGCCTTGTGCTTTTGTATTTCCTTGTTTGGCGGCCGGTGCTTTCGGGTATATTTCTTTCGTTCTTTGAACTGAAAAATTACGAGCCCGTGAAATTTGTCGGCATGGAAAACTACCGCCGCGTTGTGAGCGACACGCTTTTTCTCAAAACGCTTTCAAATACTGTCAAATACGTTTTGTGGTCGCTGCTGTTCGGCTATCTGACACCCGTTGTGCTTGCGGTCATGCTTAACGAGCTTGTGCATTTTAAGGGAATATTCAAGTTTTCGATTTACTTTCCGTCAATCGTGCCGGGGGCGGCGGTGTCGCTCATATGGTACTTTATGTACTATCCCACCGAGGCAGGGCTTTTAAATGCACTTCGCTCGCTTGCCGGAATGCAGCCGTTTGTGTGGCTGCAGAATTCCGCGTTCACAATTCCCCTGATTATTCTGTCACTCACATGGCAGGGCTGCGGCGGAACAATGATTATGTACCTTGCGGCGCTCCAGGGAATCAATCAGGAGCTGTACGAGGCAACGAAGATTGACGGTGCGAACGCATGGCAGCGGATAAAAACCGTCACCGTGCCGCAGATTTGGCCGATGATGGCGCTTTATCTGGTGAAACAGATTATCGGCATTTTCCAGATTATGCAGGAGCCGCTCCTAATGACGGGCGGAGGACCGAATAACGCATCCGTTTCGCTCGCTCTGTCGGCATACCGCTATGCATTCGTATATTTTAAACCGCAGAACGCGCTTGCAGTCGGAACAATAACATTCATGATTCTCATTATGCTTACGTTCCTCTACGTCGGAATGAATAAGAAAATGGAAAGCTGAGAGGGGGCGAAGCAATGTTTTCATACGATAAAAAGACAACGGGAATTTATACCGCTGTTGACATGAAAAGCAAATCGGCAAAGCTGGTTTACTGGATTTTGTGGGCAATCATGCTGCTGTTTGCAATGTGCTGCTTTTTGCCGCCGCTTTGGATTCTGCTTTCCAGCATGAAGGACACGAAGGAATTTTTGCAGATTCCGCCAACGCTTTTCCCGAAAAGGTTCGACATAGGAAAGGTTGCCGATGTGTGGAAAACGCTTGACTTTGTGAAGTATTACATTAACACGGTTGTTCTTGCGATCGGCGATGTTGTTTTTATGATACTGATAAACGGACTTGCGGGATATGTAATATCGCGGCTTAAGCCGAAGGGTGCGTCACTTATCAGTATTCTTGTGCTGTGGACAATGATGCTTCCCGGCACTGTCAGCATGATACCGCTTTTCAAAACGTATATCGATGTGCCGTACCTTCATGTAAATCTCACGAACACATATTGGCCGATGTGGCTGATGTCGGGCGCGCAGGCGTTTTATGTTATGCTTTTTAAAAACTTTTTTGATACAATCGACATGGCGCTCGTTGAGGCGGCAAGAATTGACGGCTGCAACGATTTCAAAATATTCACGCGCATCATGCTGCCGCTTTCCGTTCCGATTATCGCAACCGTGTCGATTTTCACGGTGAACGGAGCATGGGGCAATTTCTTCTGGCCGTTTCTGCTGCTTAAAAACACGGAAATTCAAACCGTTTCCGTTGAGCTTTACAACCTTAAGCAAAGCGGCTATGCAATGGATAAATACATGGTTGCGCTTTTGCTGAGCATAATTCCGCCGTCAATCATATTTGTGCTGTTCCAGCGCCATATAATGGGCGGCATAAACATCGGCGGAGTAAAGGGATAATCTACACGAAAAATTTTATTGGGAGGAAAAGTCAATGAAAAAAAGATTAATGTCAATAATCACGGCGGCAGCCTTGCTGCTGTCAATTCCTGCGGCAATCGGCGCCGTGGAAAGCGTCGGCATTGCCGCCGTCAGCGGACTGAAGCTTACAAACCCTGATAACCTTGCAATCGAAACGCTCGTCGGCGAAACGCTGAAGCCGACTGTAAAGGGAACGGAGGTAAAATGGTACATCGGCGGCGAGGAGGTTACGGACGAAACAAAGCTTGACGGAAAAAACCTCATCGTAACCTTTGAGGAACGCGGGAAAAGCATCAAGTGTTCCGTTGACGGTGCGGAGAGCGCGGAAATAACCGTAGGGGAAGCGAATCTTTCCGACCTCAGAAGCCTTGGAAGTGCTCAGCAGGATTTAATCGGTGACGGCAAAATCACAAAAACCGCCGCTGCCGACACCTTCAAGGCAGACGGCAAGCTTATAACGCTGCTTGATACTTACAATAACAGCAAATCAACGTTTATAGGATTGTTTAACCCGAATGCAAACCGTCCGTTTGACACTGATGAAACACGCTATTACAATTACTACAATCCCGAGCGCGAAACGAATATAGCATACTTTTTAAATAACGACACAACAAAGGTGACGCTTTCGGAAAATGTCCGCAGGCATATCAATATGAGCTGGCCTTGGCTGACAGAGCCTGCCTATGCCGGAGAAGCGCATGACGCTGAGAACGGCATGGATTATACAAAGCGCGCAGGAATTGTTCTTCCGGCGCTTTGGGAAATTGTGAAATACAAAACGATGGCAGGCTATCAGGACTATATGGATAATTCGTTTGAAATGTTCAGAACCGCTGCCTGCAACAATGTTAAAAATGTGGCTACAATGGATTTATCAACGGGAAACATCTATGCGGCAAGCACTCAGGGCAACAGATGGTACCGCGCGGAGTTCACGCTCGACCGCGATTTCTTCCTTGATGCAAATGTCACACTTTCGGACATTGGTGCAAATGTTTGGGCAAAGCTTGCGAAGATATATTCGTATCCCGAGCTTTTGGAGCGCTTTGACGAGGAAACGCTTGCGGCAAACGGAATCACGCCGTCCGAGGGGGCATTTTCGGTTAAGGCTGTCAGCGGACTTGACCTGACAAATCCCGAAAACCTTGCAATCGATAAAATTGTCGGTGAAACGCTCAGCGCGGAAAGAAGCGGCGAAACCGTTTGGTATGTCGGCGGAAAGGCTGTCACTGATTCAGCCAAGCTTGACGGGGATAATTTCATCGTAACCTATGAGGAAAACGGAAAATATGTGACGGCGGCGGTTGACGGTGTTTTCGGAAAATGGATTAAAATCGGCGCTTCGGAGCTTAAACATGCCGAACCGTCAGCAGAAACCTCATGGCCGCAGAACGAAACGGCAGATGACAACAGCTTTTTTGTGCAGGGCAAAAGATTTGCACTGCTCGACACATATAACAACAGCAAATCAACGTTTCTTGTAATTTCCGCAAACAGCGCCAAAGCATACAGCTATATGTTTAATAACGATTTAACCGCAGACGAAACAAATAAGACGAATATTTATTCCACGGAAGCTATTGCGACAGGATATTCACTCGGCTATGTTGTCGATAAGGTGATGAAAAACGATTCGTCAGCTATTCCGGCGTCGATAAACAGCCACATCAATAACGGCTGGAAATGGATAACCGAGCCGGGCAGCGACAGAACAGCCGATCTTAAGGCAAAATACGGGCTTCTGCCGTACACCGTTTCGGCAGGCATGGTTGTTCCTGCAAAATGGGAATATGAAAAATACAAAAACATTATCGGACGCCAGGATTTGCATTTCAACAGCCGTGAATGGACGAGAAGCTCGCATATGGATAACTATATGCTTGTGTTTAGAACCGGCGCCGATACAACGAACTTTCACTATGCAACTACCGACGGTGCAGTGTGCTGGGCACGTCCGATGTTCACGCTTGACCGCAGCTTCTTCTTAAACGAAGCAGTTACCGGTATCGGAGCAAACGTTTATGCAAAGCTTGCTCGGGTTTATTCACTGAGCGAAATGGTCAACGCAGGCTATGACCGTGCGGAAATGATTGAAAATGGTTTTTCGGATTATTCAATGACCGTGAGCGGAAGCGGCGCGCTTACCCCCGGGGAGAGCTACACTGCGGCAATCACCGTGAAGAATAACACGCAAAGCGACATAAGCGGAGTTGTTGCGGCAGTTGTGTACGGCGAAAACGGCGCAATGCTTGCAATGAGCACGCTCGATAACGTGACGGCTGCGAAAAGAGCGCAGACGAATGCCGGAAGCATCACATTTGACAGCGTTCCTTCAGGCGCGGCAAAAATTAAAATATTCTATTGGGAAAGCATTAACTCGGCAAAGCCGATATGCATAAATTACGAACAGTAAAAATAACGCTGTGATTACATCACTTGTTTTCGGGGGCTGCAAGAAGCGTGCTTATGCCTGCAGCCTCCCGATTTGGTATGGAGGAAATCAATGAGGAAGAACAAAGCTTTTTCGGCAGCGCTGATATTTGTGCTGCTGCTGTCGTTTGGACCGCAGAATATAAATGCGGCGGAGGGTGAAAGCATTATCTGCGTCAGCGGCTCGGATTTGAGCGCGGCAGAGCTTGACGGCATTATCGGCGAAACGCTTGCGCCGCCGCATTCGGGCAAAAGCGTTTTGTGGTTTGCAAACGATGAAGAAATAACGGACGAAACAAAGCTCGACGGGGATAATTTAATCATAACTTACGAGGAACGCGGCAAAACAATATTCTGCACCGTTGACGGGGAGAAAAGCGCGGAAATAACTGTGGGGGCGTCAAAGCTTTCCAATCTCGGCAGCCTTACAAGCGCGGAGCAGGATTTGCTCGGAGATGGCAAAACGGAGTACACCTCCGCTGCCGACACCTTTAAGGCGGACGGCAAAAAAATCACGCTGCTCGATACATATAACAACAGCAAGTCAACGTTTGTTGCGCTTTACAACCCGAGCAAAAACCGCGTCTTTGATACGGATGGGAAGTATAACTTTTATAATCCCGAACGCGAGTCGAACCTTGCGCATTTCGTAAACACTGACAGGGAAAAGATTACAATTCCTGACAGTGTGCGCGCTCACATTAACGGCAGCTGGCCTTGGCTGACAGAGCCTGCCGCCGGCGGAGCGGCATATGCTGCGGCGAACGGCAAGGATTATACCGTGCGCGCAGGAATTGTTGTTCCGGCGCTTTGGGAGATTATAAAATACAAGAGCATTATCGGTTATGCGGATGTATTCGACAATTCTTACGAAATGTTCAGAACGGCGGCTTACCGCGATGACGGAAATATTGCCACCATGCGCACGAAAACGGGACTGATTTACGCAGGCGGCACGGGCGGCGCAAAGTGGTACCGCACCGAATTCACGCTTGACCGCGGTTTTCTGCTCGATGAGAATATCAGTCTGACGGAAATCGGCGAAAATGTGTGGCGGAAAATCAAAGAGCTTTGGGAAAACGGTCTTTATACCTATGAAGAGCTTGCGGAGCGTTTTGAAGAAAGCACGCTTTCCGCAAACGGAATTTATCCGCCCGATTTCAACCCCGATTTGGAGCTTTCCGGCTTGAAAATTTCCGACTCGGACGGAAGCGTTCTGCCGGGTGAAACGCTTGATATATCAAAATATGTCGGTGAAACGCTGTCCGTTTCCTATGAATCAACGGGTGCGGAAGCCCCCGGAAGCGTGCGGCTCAGCTGGCTTGTAAACGGAGATCCCGCACCTGAATATAAGCTTGACGGCGATTCCTTTATCGTGACATGGGAGGAAAGCGAAAAAACAGTCACATGCAGCGCGGTTCCTTACGACGGTGACGGCAAGGTCGGAAAAAGCGCACAGTGCACCGCTTCCTTCGGCGGAAACGGAATCACGAAAAAGCAGAACAACACCACGCCGCCCGACGGGTCAAAAAAGAATACTGACGCGGAGGATATTGTTGTGATAGACGGTACGGAGCTTGTTATGCTCGACACATTTAAAAACAACAAGTCGGCATTTCTTGTGAGCTATAAAAACAATATCGGCAAACGTGCCTTTGACACCGCGGCGACGGAAAGCACAAAAATTAATGCGATTGACCCGGGCAGCGAAACCAATATTGCATATTATCTGAATAACGGTTTTTATTCGGATATGCTTGCGGACGGAATAAAGCCGCACGTTAATATGAGCCACGTCTGGATGACGGAGGCGGCGAACGGAGGAACGGCTTCGGCAAGCGGAGAAAACACGTATTACACGGTCTGCGGAATCAATATTTTGGCAGAGTGGGAATATGCGAAATACGCACCCGTGCTCGGCGCTGCGGACGACAGCTTTGCATCGGCTGACAGAATGTACCTCAGAACGCCGTTCTCGGCAAGCAGCGTGGCGCTTCTGAATGTCATTCTCGCTTCGGGCAACGGGAACAGCCTTGGAGGAGAGTGGCACATAAACGGCTGGTCGCAGGCATATGTGCGCCCGATTTTCTGCCTTGACAGGGATACGTTTCTTGATAAATCGCTTGAAATTAAAAGCATCGGCAAAAATGTCTGGAAAAAGCTTGCCGCGGTTTACAGCGTTGAAGAAATGATGAAAAAGGGCTTCGGCAGAACCGAGCTTATTCAAAACGGATTTGAGCCTGAATGCGTTATAACCTCGGAGGCGGAAAGCGATTTTTCCGCCGCACGCGCCGAAATCAAAAACAATTCAAGCAGGGATTTCGGCGGCACGGTTATAAACGCTGTTTACGATGAAAACGGGAAAATGCTTGACGCCTGCAAGCTGGATGGCATTTTTGCCGCCGCGAAAAGCAGGCTGAAAACCGATGAAACCGCTTTTGAGAATTATGCGGACGCTGCGATGCAGAGGTCGTTTTTCTGGAACAGCCTTGAAAATCAGGCGGTAATTGCGCCGCACAGCAATGCGGGCGAAGGAATATCCTCCGCCAAGACAGGCGGCGCTGCGCTCAGCGTTCTGTACAATGCGTCGGAGGAAAAAATCACTGCGGAGGTAACCGTCGGGAAATATGATGAAAACGCAAACGGAAATTATATCGGAATAACGGTGTTAAGACCCGGAAAAACCGCAGCGGACGCGGAAAGCCTTCCGCTGAGAGAGGTTTATTATTATATCGGCGAGGGAAGGGCGCTGAGCGGCGAAAGCGTGCGCTTTGAGCTGCCGTTTTCGGCGGAACGCGGAAAATACACTGTCAGAGCATCGCTTCCGAACGGTTCGGCAGCGCTTGAAGAAGCGGTTATGTGCGCGGCAAAATCGGAATATGACGGATTGCTTACCGAAATAAACGCGGCAATCGAAAAAAAGGAAATTGCGCGCTGTGAACAGCTCATTTCGGAAAATACGGAGCTGCTCAACGTTGAAAACGACGTTTTCCGCGAGCTTTCGGGCGATTTCATGAGCGAGGTAAGCGCAGCCGTGTGCACAAAAAAATATGAAACGGTTGAAGCGCTGCGTTCAGAAATTATAAAGGAATTTGCGGTTCAGCTGATTAAACGCTGCAAAAGTGCAGAGCGTGCGGCGCGGCTGCTGCACGAATATGACGCGGAGCTGCTGAAGGAAAAAACCGCGCTTTACGAAGCATATTCGGCAAATAAAGCGGAAAGCGGGTTTGCCGGCGCGCTTGCGCAGCGGCTTTCCGGCGGAAGCTTTAAATCGGCTTCGGCATTCGCGGATTATTTCGATGAAAGTGTGCTGCTTTGCGCCGTCGGCAAGCTTTCGCGCACAAAGGTTGAACAGATAATCGAAGAAAACGGCGGATACATGAAAAGCGCAGGTATAGATACCGACGCATATAATAAGCTCGGAAGCACAAAACGCGCCGAAGCGGTGAATGCGGTCCTCGGAACATCCTATGCTTCCGCAGGAGAGCTTGCTGCGGCGTTGAACGCGGCAATCAAGGCTGCCGGGAAATCATCCTCCGGCGGCGGAGGAGGGGGCGGAGGCTCTTCAAAATCATCGGGCGGCTTCAATCCCGGCAAAATGCCGACATCGCCGCAGCCGTATGAAAAGGAAGAATTTTCGGATCTCGGCGGCTATGACTGGGCAAGGGAAGCAATCACCGCACTTTATAACAAAGGAATAGTATCGGGCAAGGGAAAGCTGATATTTGCACCTGCCGACAGTGTTAAGCGCGAGGAGTTTGCAAAAATCGCGGTTATCGCGCTCGGCATCGGAATTGACAGCGCGGCTCAGCCGATTTTTAACGATGTTAAAAGCGGCGACTGGTTCGCCCCGTACACTGCGGCGGCGAAAACGCACGGGCTGATTAACGGAATTTCCGAAACGGAGTTCGGCTCGGGGCTTCCCATAACGCGCGAAGATATGGCGGTTATCCTTTCGAGAATGACCGATAAGCGCACGGGTAGCGCCGCGGCAACCTTTGCGGACGCGAACGATATATCCGATTATGCAAGAGCTGCGGTCGGTTTTCTTGCGGCAGCCGGAATTGTAAAGGGCGATGAGCAGGGACGCTTTAATCCGAAAAAATCGGCTTCGAGAGCAGAATGTGCAAAAATGGTGTACGAATTTATGAAATACGCGGAGGGGGCGGCTGAATAAATATGATAAAAAGAATAATTTCAATTATGGCGGCAGCCGTTCTTGCTGCGCTGTGCATGGCAGTTTCGTCGCCTGCGCTTGCGGAGGAGAGCGGGGACTATGAAAAATACGCTTTCCTTTCGGCGCTTGATATAATTTCCGTTGCGGAGGACAATGCGGACGAAAAGGTTTCGCGCGCAAGGCTTGCGTTCATCGCGGCAAAGGCTTTTTGCATCAATTCCGAAAACGGAACAAATTTTATGAACTACAGGGACGTTGACGAAAACACCCCTTATGCCGGAGCGATTGACGCAATCAGCGGTATTCGCGCCGCCGGCGGCTGCGACGGATATTTTTATCCGAACAGAACGGCGCTCACCGGCGAAGCCGTTAAAATCATCATAACGGCAATGGGGTACGACTTTAAGGCGGAGCGGCTCGGCGGCTATCCTTACGGATATTTTGCAGCCGTTCCCGAAATATCAAAGGGCGTGAAGATGAGCGCGGAGGACGAACTCACGCTCGGAGTCCTTGCAAAAATGCTTTACAATGTGTTTGAAAAGCCGTTTCCGAAAAAATATATTTCGGAAGGTTCGATTGCCGAGCTTCATCACACTTACCGCCGCAGCGGAAAAATCACGGGCAACAGATTCACGCGCGTGAGCGGCAGCGGAACGCCCGACGGCTTTGTTGAAATCGACGGCGAATATCTTATGGAAACGGGCGCAACGGCGGCTTTATCGCTGCTCGGCTGCGAAACGGAATATTACTATACAACCGACGGGCGTGAGGACGGCATGCTTTTATCCGTCCGCGCTAAAGCCGGGGTGAAAAAAACAATTATCGAAAGCGAAAGCATTGAGGGGTTTTCCGACGGGAAGTACACATACACGGAGAACGGGAAACGGCGCACAGCTGCGGTTTCAAAGGGGGCATATGTCCTTTATAACATGAGCGCGGTGAAAGAACCGTTTGCGGATTTCGTTCCGTCCTACGGCAGAGTAACGCTGATTGAAAACGGCGGCGTTTGCGACTTTGTGCTGATTGAGGATTACAGAATCGGAATTGTTGACGGCGTGAGCGCAAGCGGAATTAATCTTAAAAACGGCGCTCCCGTTTTGCTTGACGCAGACAAGCCGCAAACCTTTACCGTTGCCGACAAAAACGGAATCACGGTGCAGCTTTCCGATATAAGCGAATGGGACACCGTGATAATTGAGGAAACGCGCGAAAAGGATTTTTGCACTGTGATTTACTCCGCAGAGCGCAGCCGCGGAACGGTTTCGGCAAGCGGCGAAAGCAGCGGCGGAAAGCAAACGTTCATAATTAACGACCGCGAATATACTGCCGCTTCCGATAAAATTTACATAAGCGGAACGGATAAAATCAGACTGAATGAGGAATATGAGCTTTTCATCGACGCATTCGGAAAGGTGTGCGGTGCGCGCCGCGTGCAAAACGGCGGTCTCCGCTATGGATATCTGAAAAATGCGGCAATGAAAAAGCGGCTTTCCTCGGAATGTGAGCTGAAAATATTTACATCGGACAATGAATTTAAGGTGTTTGAAACGGTGAAAAAGCCGCTTTTTAACAATACAAAAACAAATGCGGAGGATATTCCGGGACTGCTTTCAAAGGACGGCGCTGTCAAAAGGCAGCTTGTCCGCTTTGAAACGGATGACAACGGGAAAATCAAGCGGCTTGAAACAGCGGCAAGCAATTCGGGCGGCGTGGATGAAGGCTTGGCGCCCGGCTTCCGCATGGTTTATTCCGGCGCCTCCGCTCCGATGCGCAACGTCAGCGAATGGCTCAGCGGCTGCGTTATCTATAACGGTTCAACGGATATTTTCGTAATTCCGTCCGACCCCGAAAATGAGGACGGCTACAGCTACCATACAACGGGGTGGTTCCGCGCTTCCGGCTCGGCTTCGGTTGAGGCTTACACCGATAACGGCAGAAAAATAGTGAGTGAAGCAATAATAGTTAAATCAAACAGGGACACAAACAGGCTGAAAGACGATCTGCTTCTGATAAACAGCGTTCGTTTCGAACGCACGCAGGATGGCGACACGAAGCTGAAGCTTTTCGGCTTTTTCGGAACAAGCGAAGCGGAATACTTTGTGTCGGACGACGCTGTCTGGTGCCGCGTTGCAACGCTCGGCGACAATGATGCTGATGAAACAATGCCTCTTGCGGACGGAATGTTTGCAACGGGAGATGTTGTTAAGGTTCGTTTCGACAAGCATGGTGAAATCGACCTTATCCAGTTTATTTACGATGAAAGCAAGCGAAAGTATATGCTTGTCAGTGAAGAAGCTCCCGGCGCCGAGCCTGCAAATCCGTCCGCATCGTCATATGCGTCGAGCTACAGGTTTACATACGGCGCCGTTTACGACAAGGAGGACACAGCCGTTCTGTCGGTCAAGGGAAACGAATTGCCGCAGAACGTGACGCTTTATTCCCAGCTTGAGCTTTTTAACACTGCCAATTGCAGTATTTTCAAATACAACAAGGATAAAAAAGCATTTGAGCAGACAAAGCTCGGAGCGGCTGTTTCGTACAAGGCAAACCCGTCCGCATATGACAATGCGCTCACCTTGTCGGAGGATGGTTTTACCCGAAGCCTTATCCTGTTTGAAAGCGGGGAATGAGCATGAAAAACATTAAATTTAAGCGGCTTGCTTCGTTTCTGCTTGCGGCGGTAACGGCGGTAAGCTGCAAAACGGCGGTTCGCGCCGAAAATGCGGACTGCCCGGCAATCACTCCGCCGGAAAACGTGTTCCGTGTCCGCGGTTCGCAGCAGAGCTTTATCCTGCTCGACACGGAGGGCTCCGACACATCAAAGTTCTTTATCCTTGCAAAGGATTTTTACGGAAGCAAGCCGTTTGACAAGAATAATTCACAGATACTCAATCCTGCCGGAAAGGATAACATTGCAGGCTACGTCAACGGGGATTTTCTTGCGGCGGACGAAGGCTCGGGCGGATTGTGCGCCGATGTGAAAAAATATATCGACAGTGAACACGAATGGACAACGAATGCACCGCTCAGAAACGGCGAAATCGACCGCGACTATAAAACTGTTATGGGAGTTAATCTGCTTTCGCTTGCGGAGTATAATAAGTATAAGAAAAAAATCGGCTGCCGCGATAATTCCACCGACGCGTGGTTTTTAAGGAGCGGACTGCGGTTTTACACCTCGTCGCATTATATGCACTGCGTGTCGGTAACGCCGTCGGCTGATAATATCATCAACCGGACTCCGCAGACATCGATGGCAATCCGCCCGGCATTCTATCTCAGCCGCGATTTTTTCAAAAACGTGAAACTTGACCTTGAAAAAACGGGCGGAAACGTGAAAAGAACGGTTGCAGCCCTGTATTCCGCAGAGGAATTGAAAAACGCAGGCTATACCGAAGCGGAAATCAAGTCGCTGCACCTTGGCGAGCTTGTGAAAATTACTCCGCTCTATGATGAATATGAAAGCTTCAGACCGGGAAGCGTTCGGTTTGCATATGAAGCGGAGCTTGCCCAAAGCAAGGCGCGTTCATATAAGCTGCATTACACGGTGACGGACCTTTTCAGAGAAGCCGAAATAAAATATGACGATATAAGCGTGAATGTCGGCGGAGGGACAAAAGCCACGGGCAGCTTCAGCTGTGCGGGGCTTTCGGAGGGAAGCTATAGAATAAAGGTAACGCTGACTGACGGCAGCCGCACGGCGGCAGAATATGAAAAGGATTTTTCCGTTTTCAGCGACTATACCGACAGATTTATGGACGTTCTCACTCCGTGGGGCGTGTGCTCGCAGTTTAATTACGACCCAACGGCAGACGGGCTGCGCAAACGAACCGCACTTATGACAAAATCGGGGATAAAAACCGTGCGCGGTGCGGTTTCGTGGTTCGAAGCGGAGAGCGACACCAAAGGCAGCTACGACTGGGCAACTTTGGACAGACTTTACA
>CAJJUC010000016.1 GCA_905195005.1 uncultured Eubacteriales bacterium
CTGTGTCAACGTTTTCGTCAAGCACTTCGAACACGCGCTGCGTGCTTGCAACCGCCATGCTGAAATGGCGCGGCAGCATGCTGAACCATTCAAGCTTGCTGTAAAGAGTGCTCCCGTATGCCGAAAACTGCACCAGCTCCCCGAGCGAAAGCTTTCCGCCGAGCACGCAGCTTCCGCCGTACAGCAGTACAAGATAGCTGCCGAATCCCATTATAAAACGGATTATCGGGAAGATTGTATAAACGTATTTTTCGTTTTTCTTTGTAATATCGCGCACGGACGCGGCAGTTTTTTTGAATCTTTCTATTTCATCGTTTTCGCGCCCGAACACCTTGACAACCCTGATGCCGTTCAAGACATCGTTCAGCCGCCCTGTGAGCACGTCCATTTTTCTCCACTGTTTTCTGTATCTGCGCTGAATGTTCGTGCGGATTTTATTTATCATGAAGCAGGCGGCAGGCATCGGCACAAATATCAAAAGCGCCATTTTCACGTTGATTGCAAACGTTACGATAGCGATTGCCGCAAACAGGAAAATCTCGTTAACTGCCATCAGCGCAATGTCCTGAATGAAGGACTGAATCCGCATTGTATCGTTATTTATGCGCTGCATAAGGTCGCCCGTTTTTTTCTTTTCGATATATCCGAGAGGAAGCCTTTGCAGCCGCCCGAAAATCTCGCCGCGCAGATCGCGCACAAACAGATTGCTTGCCTTTGCCGAAACAGCGGTGCGCAGCCCCTCCGTGAGCGCGGTTACAAGCGCGCATGCAACAAGCATTGCCGTGACCGCCGCAAGCGTGCCGAAGCTGCCGGAATGCACTGTCAGCACATCGTTTACAAGCTGTTTTTTCAGCATCGGCGAATAAACCGTTACGGCGCTGTTCACCCAGAAAAGAACGAGCAGCGCAATATAAAGCGGTCTGCATGGCTTTGTGAGCGCGGCAAGCCTTTTTGCCATTGCAAATTTGTCCGTGCAGCGGCGGCATATTTTAGTATCGCGGATAAACGGGCGGCCGCATTTCGGGCAAAGCTTTTCATCGCTTTCCGAAACGGGCTTGACCGCTGCGCCGCCGTTAATATCGTTAATCAGCTCCGCTGCGGCGCTGTGCATATCGGAGCAGCGCATTGAAAACAGCACAAGCTGCTCTGTCCGTCCGCCGATTTCCGCTTCAAGCGCGCCGCTTGATAAATACTGCGTGCAGGCGGCGCTGTGCATGTCCTCAACGGGAATTATGCGGCAAGGCACACCGTTTTCGATAAACGCCGCCCTTGTGCGCGAAAGAACCACTGCTCCGTCGGTATACTTTTCCGACGGCGAAATATCAAACGGAGCGCAGATGAGAATTTCCTCGCCGCCGAAAATTTCCGCCGCGCACTTCATATTCTGTTCCGAAATATTCATCCGACCGCCCCCTTTCCGTCATTTTTCGCAATTTAAAGCCAGATTTCTACAATGCGCATGGTTTTTTCACCCATTTTGGTTATATCTTTAAACAAATACCGGCAGCCGAACAAATCTGTTAAAATAACGCGGTTTCCGTCAAGCCGCAAAAGATTTGCCGCCATATCGTTCACAGTAAACTCGCGCCTGCCTGCGTCTGTTTCGACAGTCCATGTGCTGTGACCGTATTCCTCCGTCACGTTCAAAACCCTAAGCACCTCGGGCATAAAATATCTGCGTTTAAGCTCATCACGCACAATTTCGCGCTGCGGCTCGGAAAGCCCGGAGATTGCGCGAAGCAAGCCGATTTCCTTATCCTTTCCGGTGCGCTCCCCGTGCTGTGTTCTGACCGACAGGTATTCCTCATCGTACCGAAACGGCAGCAAACGCATGACCGTGACCCTGCCGTAATCCTTGCCGTCATATTTCAGTCCGGTAAGTCCCGAATCGGTTTTATAAAACTCTGCGAGCGCGCAGTTCATATATTCCACACTTTCCGCCACGGTTATTCACCTCCGCCGTTTCTTACGCGCAGCGCGTCAATCTGCGCCTGCGCCATTTTTCTGTATATTCCGTTCTCGATTTTCATAAGCTCCTCATGCGTCCCCGATTCAACAATTCTCCCCTGTTCGACAACGACAAGGCGCGATGCGTTTTTAAGCGTTGACAGCCGGTGTGCAATTGCAATCGTTGTCCTGCTTTGAACAAGCTTGTCAATCGCTTCTCTTATCTGCTCCTCGGTTTCAGTGTCGAGCGAGCTTGTCGCTTCGTCAAGTATCAGGATTGACGGGTTTGTGAGCACTGCGCGCGCAATGCTTATCCGCTGTTTTTCGCCGCCCGAAAGGCTGACTCCGTGCGAGCCGATAACCGTCTGATATCCGTCGGGCAGATGAGAGATAAAATCATGCGCATTTGCGCTTTTTGCCGCCGCAATGATTTCCTCCTCCGTCGCCTTCGGATTTCCGTACGCTATATTCTCCATAACCGTTCCGTCAAACAAAAAGGTTTCCTGCAAAACCATTCCGATGTGAGAATGAAGCTCGTCCGAGGAAATATCTTTCACATTCACCCCGTCAATTTCAACCGCGCCGTCCTTAACATCATAAAGCCGCGTTATAAGATTTGTGATTGTGCTTTTCCCTGCGCCGCTGTGCCCCACAAGCCCGATCATTTCACCCGGCTGCACGCAAAACGACACATTTTTCAGCACATCGCGGTTCGGAAGATATGAAAACGTTACGTTTTTCATTTCAACCCTGCCCTTTATGCCGCCGAGCGAAACGGGGTTCTTCGGTTCGGGAACGTCGCACTCGCTGTCCGTGACCTCAAAAATGCGCTGTGCGCTGTTCATGCAGTTTGTCCACCAGTCGAACGTTCTGACAAGCGAATTAACGGGCGCGTACAAAATTGTGAGATATCCCGTAAAGGTCATAAGCTCGCCGAATGTGAGCCTGCCCGAAAGAACCTGCGCGCCGCCTGCACCCCACACGGAAAGTCCGCCTAAAAGCATAATAAGGTTAAGAACCGGGAAAACGGCTGCGGAAAAATACCCTTCACGGATTCTGTTCGCACTGAGCCTTTCGCTGGCGCCCGAAAAGCGTTCTGTTTCCGTTTTTTCCTTTCCGAATGCTTTTATAACGCGGATTCCCATCAGCGAATCGTTAATAAGCGAATTAAGAGCCGATGAGCTCCGCCATGAAAACCATTTCAGCTTTTTTGTTTTCCTTGCCGATTTTTTGATAATCAGTGCAATCAGCGGCACAGGCACGAGCACTGCCGCCGAAAGCAGCGGATTTTTTATGAAAAGCACAAGTCCGACGGATGAAACCGTCAGAATATTTATGCAGAACTGCGGAAGTCCGTCATTAAGAAAATACTGAATATCGAGCGCGTCTCCGTTTACTCGGTTCATCAGATTTCCTGTCCGTTTTGATGAAAAGAAGCTCATCCCAAGCCTTTGCATAGCTTCAAAAACCTCGGTTTTTATATCATATATAATTTTCCCCGACATATCCGCACCGATTCTCCCGTGAAGGATATTAACCCCGACCGTGAGCGCCGAAATCGCGATGAGAGTCAGCGTCAGCGGCAGTATCATCCCGAAATATTTTCCTCCCGGAGCGAGCACCTGATCATAGAGAAGCTTTCCCGATATATACGGCGGAAGCATGTTCAGAAGCGTTGCCGCAATGACAAGCGCAATCATTGCCGCAAGCTCGTTTTTGTAACGCGGCATATATGACAGCAGCCTGAAAAACAGCTTTTTCCGTCCGTTATTTTTGTAGCCTGCCGCCTCGGCATCGTTTACCGAAAAATCAGCATCGATAAGCTGGGCGCCGCCTTTCAGCTTACGCACGGCGGCAATAAATGCCTCCGCCTTGCGGGCACAGCCGAGCGAAAAGGAAGAAAGAACCGTTTCGCCGTTTTTTCGGTATGCAACAATGCTGCCCGACGACACATAGCTTTCCGCGGCTATATCTTCAAAATCGCTGTATGAAAGCCTTATGAACGCGCCGCCGTCATCATAGGAATAAACGGTGTTTTCGTCGGCAAAAAGCCACACATCTCCGAATTTGCCCGATGCTTTCAGGTCACATCTGAGAGACGCTTCAAGCCCGTCCGTATTCACTCCGAGCCGCTTAATATTTTCAAGTGTTTCACCGCTCGGCTTGTCAAATCCCGGTATATGCATTTTCGCGTCCCTCCTTTTTTCTGCAATCGTTTTTATTATATACTTTTTTGCCGCAAAAAGCAATATTTTTATTCCGTATCGCCCGAAAAAGTCCGCGGAAATTCAAAAAGAGCCGGAGGCAGATGATTGCATCTGCCTCCGACCCTTTCTTTTATTCTTCGGCTACCGGCTTGGGGCGCACCTCAATGAGCGGCATATCCAGCTGCTCACGGATTCTATTTTCAATCATATCTGTAAAATCAGGGTTTTCAAGCATGTATTTCTTAACATTTTCGCGACCCTGACCCAGGCGCTGCTCCTCATAGTTGAACCATGCGCCGCCGCGGCGGATAATACCCATATTAACGGCAACGTCAAGCACATTACCCTCGCGCGAGGCGCCTTTTCCGTACATCATATCAAACTCGGCTTCACGGAAGGGCGGCGCCATCTTGTTCTTGACAATCTTAACGCGCGTGCGGTTTCCGAGAATCTCCGATCCGTTTTTAATAGCTTCCGAACGGCGGACATCCATTCTTACGGACGCATAGAATTTCAGTGCGCGGCCGCCTGCCGTTGTTTCGGGGTTTCCGTACATAACGCCGATTTTTTCACGCAGCTGGTTTATAAATATGCAGATGGCATTGCTTTTATTCACAACGCCGGCAAGCTTGCGGAGTGCCTGACTCATCAGTCTTGCCTGAAGTCCTACATGCGACTCACCCATTTCACCGTCAATTTCCGCCTTCGGAACAAGCGCGGCAACGGAATCGACAACAATGACGTCAATCGCGCCGCTGCGGACAAGTGCTTCCGCAATTTCAAGCCCCTGCTCGCCCGTGTCGGGCTGAGATACGAGAAGCGAATCAACATCAACGCCTAAAACCGAGGCATACGTTGGGTCAAGCGCGTGCTCCGCATCGATAAACGCAGCCTCGCCGCCCATTTTCTGAGCCTGTGCTATAATGTGCAGCGCAATCGTTGTTTTACCGCTCGATTCGGGCCCGTAAATCTCAATAATTCTTCCGCGCGGAACGCCGCCGATCCCGAGAGCAACATCAAGGCTGAGTATTCCTGTGGGAATCGATGCAATGTTATAATGCCTGTTTTCACCGAGGCGCATAACAGAGCCTTTTCCGTACTGCTTCTCTATCTGCGCCATCGCCATGGCAAGAGCTTCTTTTTTTTCTTCCGTCATTTCGAATCCTCCTCAAGCGAACATCTGTTCTTATTATATGCAGTTAATACCGTCTTGTCAAGACATTTTTTTCAAAATTTTCAGAATCATTTCAAACACATGGCAGCACGTCTGCTTCCGCACCTCGCTGCGCGTGCCGCTGAGCAAAAGCCTTGCTTCGGCGGCGCCGCCGTCATATGCTGCGGCTATATACACAAGCCCGACCGGTTTTTCGGGTGTTCCTCCGCCCGGTCCCGCAATTCCCGTCACGCTGACGGCAATATCGGCGCCGCTCACGCGCTTTGCGCCCTGCGCCATTTCCGCCGCCGCCGAGGAGCTGACAGCGCCAACCGCCGCAAGCGTTTCCGGTTTCACGCCGACAAGGCGCTGCTTCGCTTCGTTTGCATATGTTATAAACCCGAAGCCGTACACATCGCTCGCTCCGGGAACGGACGTTATCAGCTCGCCGAGCATGCCGCCCGTGCAGCTTTCTGCAGTGGCAAGCGTTTTGCCGCTCCTTGCAAGCGCTTCAACCGTTTGTTTTGCAAGTTCCGTAATATTGCTGTTCATTGCATTAATCCTCCGGTTCTATAAGAACCCACTCGGTTTCCTCAACCGCCTTGTTTACCCAGCGCTCCATATCTATTTTATTCTGACTTTCGACAATGCTTTCAACCGTTGGCTTCAGCGTCGGGTGCTTCGGCACAAAAACGGTGCAGCAGTCCTCGTACGGCAGAATCGATGTTTCAAACGTTCCGATTTTCCGCGCAATTTCCACAATTTCGTTTTTATCCATTCCGATAAGCGGACGGAATACGGGCATGCTCACACATTCGTTTGTGACGGCGAGTGCGTGAATCGTCTGACTTGCCACCTGCCCGAGGCTTTCGCCCGTGATAAGCGCGATTGACCCATGCTTTTTTGCAATGCGTTCAGCTGTCATCATCATCATTCTGCGCATGATAAGAGTGAGGTGCTCCTCGGGGCAATTGTCACGGATTGCAAGCTGCTGCTCCGTGAACGGAACTATATACAGATTGAATTTTCCCGTAAATGACGCAACTATTTTTGCAAGGGAAATAACCTTATCCTTTGCACGCTCGCTTGTGTACGGCGGACTGAAGAAATGCACCGCGTCAATTTCAACGCCGCGCTTCGCCATCATCCACGCGGACACCGGGCTGTCGATTCCGCCCGAAAGAAGCGCCGTTGCCTTTCCGCCGGCGCCCGTCGGCATTCCTCCGAAGCCCTTGCAGCGTGCGCTGTCGGTATATACATATGCCTCATTATCGCGTATTTCAACGCGAACCGTTACGTCCGGGCGCTGCACGTCAACCGAAATTCCCCTGCACCTTTCCAGGATTGCACCGCCCATGTCACGGCTGATTTCCGGCGATTTGAACGGAAATTTTTTGTCGCTGCGCTTGGATTCCACCTTAAAGGTTTTTGCAAAGCGCATATTTTCGGCAATATAATCCGCTCCGTCCGAAAGAATAACGCTCATATCCTTTTCGAAAACACCTGCCTTTGCGATGAATACGATTCCGAAAACCTTTTTGAGCTTTTCCTCCAAAATATCCGTATCGGCGCCATCCTGAGGCTCGATATAGATAACCGCCTGCGACTTGCGGACAGATTTAATCAGTTTGCCTGCCGCATTTTTTATATTTTTTATAAGGAGATCCTCAAAGCGGCTTCTGTTAAGCCCTTTGAGAATTATTTCTCCGTATTTGACCAGAATTACTTCCTTCATCTTCTCAAACCTTTCACGATTTTGTTTACCGCTTCGCAAACCTGCTGCGCTTCCTCAATTGTGTTGTAGCGCGACAGGCTGAACCGAATGGCATTATCGGCGAGCTTTGCGCCCATCGCCGCAAGCACATGGCTTCCGTGTGAGCCGGAGGAGCACGCTGAGCCGCTCGACACGCATATTCCCTCATTCGAAAGTGCGTTGAGCATTATCTCCGAACGGATTTTTTCAAATGATATATTAACGATGTACGGGCTTTCCTTTCCGCCGCCGTTATACACTGCGCCGTCAATTTTCAAAAGCTCGTTCAAAAGCAGCGATTTTATTTCAGCGGCGCGCACGGCATCGTTTTCCGAAAGCAGAGCGCACGCGGCGGCAAATCCGCATATGCCGCTGATGTTTTCTGTTCCGCTTCTGATATTCTTTTCCTGACCTCCGCCGAAAACATGCCCCTTGAGCGCCGTGCCTTTTCTGACATACAGAGCCCCCACGCCTTTCGGTCCGTGAATTTTGTGGCTGCTCACGCTTGCAAGGTCAATCCCCCACTTTGACGGATAAAAAGGCACATGACCGAACGACTGCACCGCGTCAACATGCAGAAGCGCGCGCGGCGCAATATCGGCTATCGCAGCTTTGAGCCGTTCAACCGGCATAATCGCACCCGTTTCGTTATTAACGTGCATGACGCTTACAAGGCTTGTATCGCGGCTGACAGCATTTAAAATGTCGGCCTCGGAGATGCTTCCGTCGCTGTGCGGCTTAACATAAACAACCTCAAAACCTGCCTGCTCCAGATGTTCAAAGCAGCGCAGAACAGCCGGGTGCTCGATTGCGGTGGTTACAAGCCGCCTGCCTTTTTTTATGTTTGCCGCGCCGAAAACCGAAATATTGTCGCTCTCAGTTCCGCCGGACGTGAAATAAAGCTCATCGGGGCGAACCGCCATTGCAGACGCAGCTGTGCGCCGTGCGCTGTCAAGCTCCTTTGCAGCCGCCAAGCCGAGCGCGTGCCTGCTTGACGGATTTCCGAAGCAGCCTTTCATGCTTTCGTGAACCGCTTCAATCACCTCCGGCGCCGGAGGGGTTGTTGCGGAATTATCAAAATATATCATAAGTCATTTCCCTTTTATTTATTTTCAAAAAGCGAAAGCTGAACCGCCTTGCTGTCCTCATCCTTAAGATAGTATCCGGATGACGGAATCGACCGCGCATCGTACCCGTCGGTGCTCTTAAGGCAGCTTTCCGGCACAGCCATGTCACGCAGAAGCGATTTCCTGCGCATTGTCATAACCTGGACGCCCTGCGATGAGCGGCTTGTTTTTGTGAGAATATCGGCAGTGTTGAACACAACGCATTTATCGATATTGCTCAGAAGCGCGATTTTGCGTTCCTCTGCGCAGTACAGCGCGGCAACAAGCTCACCCTTTCCGTATGCCCCGGTAAGGCGCTTACGGTTCGTTTTTGTTTCATAGCTCTTCATGTCGATTTTTGCAACCTTGCCGCTTTGGAATGCAAACAGCATAAATCCGCTGTAGTCATAGGCAGGCGTTGCATAAACAATTTTTTCACCCGGCTCCGTGCCGATGATGTTCGGCAGATAATCACCGAGAGCGCTTGCCTTTGTGTCGGCAATATCATAAAGCCTCATTTTATAAACGTTCTGCCTGTCCGAGAAGAAGAGCATGTCGGTTTTGTTTGTTGCCTCCGCTTCGCACAGGATTGCGTCGCCCTCTTTAAGCTTCTGCTCCGCAGCCGCGCGGAGCGACACAAGCGTTATCTTCTTAAAGTAATTGTCACGCGTCATAAATACCTTAACGTTATAATCCTCGATATAGCTTTCCTCCGGCTCGGCTTCAGTCTGCGGAGCGTCGATTACAACGGTTTTTCTGTTCTTTCCGTACTTTTTCGAAATTTCGGTAAGCTGCGAGGAGATGAGCTTTCTTATCCGCGCATCGCTGCCCGCCGTTTTGCGAAGGGCTGCAATTTCGGAAATCAGCTTTTCAATTTCCGAGGTGCGCTTGACGATATAATCCTTGTTAAGGTTGCGCAGCTTTATTTCCGCAACAAATTCCGCCTGGATTTCGTCAATTCCGAAGCCTTCCATAAGGTTCGGAACAACCTGCGAATCCTCGGGCGTGTTCCTCACAATATAAATCGCCTTGTCAATATCAAGAAGTATTTTTTCAAGACCCTGCAAAAGATGCAGTCTTTCTTCCTTTTTGTCTATGTCAAAGTTCAGGCGGCGGCGGATGCAGTCCGTCCGAAACAAAACCCACTCGTGCAGAATCTCCCTTATTCCCATAACGCGCGGCTCTCCGCCGATAAGAATATTGAAGTTGCAGCTGTAGGAATCTTCGAGCGGCGTAAGCTTGAAAAGGCGCGTCATCAGCTTTTCGGGGTCTGTTCCGCGCTTAAGCTCCAGAGTTATTTTCAGTCCCGTTTTATCAGTCTCATCGCGCACATCGTTAATTTCGCGCAGCTTTCCGCCCTTAATCAGCTCGGCAAGCTTGTCAATAATCGCTTCAACCGTTGTGCTGTACGGAATTTCAGTGATTTCAATTATATTCTGTTTTTTCACATAGCTGTACTTTGAACGTACGCGCACGCTTCCGCGCCCCGTTTCATATATTTTACCGAGCGCTTCGTCATCGCGCAGCAGAAACGCACCCGTTGAAAAATCCGGTCCTTTGATATATTCCGAAAGGTCTGCCTTGGGATCTTTTATATATGCTTCCGTTGCTTCACATATTTCGCGCAGATTGAAGCTTGCGATGTTGCTTGCCATTCCGACCGCTATTCCCTGGTTCGGATTCACGAGAATGTTCGGAAAAGCCGTCGGCAGCAGGGTGGGTTCTTTCATTGTTCCGTCGTAATTATCGACAAATTCAACCGTGTTTTTATCAATATCTCCGAAGATTTCATTACATATCGGCATAAGCTTAACCTCGGTATATCTCGAAGCGGCGTATGCCATGTCACGGCTGTACTGGCGGCCGAAGTTACCCTTTGAATCCACAAACGGATGCAAAAGCGCCTGATTTCCCTCCGTAAGACGCACCATCGTTTCGTAAATGGCAGCATCGCCGTGGGGGTTGAGCTTCATCGTCTGCCCGACAACATTTGCGCTCTTTGTGCGCGTGCTTCCGAGAAGCTTCATTTTATACATTGTGTACAAAAGCTTTCTGTGCGACGGCTTGAAACCGTCGATTTCAGGGATTGCGCGCGATATTATTACGCTCATGGCATAGGGCATGTAATTTTTTTCAAGCGTTTCCGTTATGCCCTCCTGCGTCATAAGTATGTTTTCATTTTCCATTATTCGTTCCTCCGTTGTGCAGCCTCCGCGCGGTTTTTCAATCCGCATGGGAAGCCGGAAATCACATTTAAAATTAATTATAGCACAAAAATTGCATTTTGTCTATTATGTAATAATGAAATTTTTCATTTTCGGCAGCGCCGGATTCATTGTAAAAAAAACGACAACCTCCGCTTATTCAGAAGTCATCATTGCATGCTTCGGGAAAATCCCAACCATGTGCTTAATATAACATAAACAATTTTAAAAGTCAAGAATCCCGATTCTCAAATACGGTTTTTTATTGCCGCACACACGTTTATTTAATGAAAATTTTCGTCTTTGAAATATCCTTGCGCAAAAGGTTGCATTTTGTCGTCCTGTATGGTATACTGTCTATCGTATTTTTATATGGGAGATGATTTGATTTGGCTGCTAAACCCGAAAGTAAATATTATCTCATATGTGAAAGAAACTGGGTGTTTTACACTCTTATCGGAATTGCGGGATTTTTCGGTTCTTACACGTTTATGCTCCGCGGAAGCGTGTTCTGCAACGCGCAGACGGGCAACGTTGTTCTTCTTGGGCTTGCGCTCGGAAACGGTGAATGGCTCCGCGCGCTTTACTATCTTATCCCGATTTCGGCATACCTCCTGGGTGCGTTCGTTTCGGAGCTTTTTCCAAACCCCGTGAAGCACCACTTCCCGATAAGGTGGGACACACTCCTTATTATTATTGAAATGCTTGTTATTGCCGCTCTCGGCTTTGTGCCCGATTCCGCTCCTGTGCAGATTTCGCAGATTGCGATTAACTTTATCGCTTCGATGCAGTACAACACCTTCCGTCAGGCGGAGGGAATTCCCATGGCAACAACGTTTGCAACGAATCATATCAGGCAAATCGGCGTCGGGCTGGCGCGCGAGCTTCGGCACCGCGGCGCGGTTGTGCCTGAATACAGAAAAAAGCTTATCAAGCATTTTAAAATGCTTGTGTTTTTCCTTGCCGGCGCTGCTATCGGCACGGTTTTCTGCCGTATTATTTCCGGGAAAGCAATCTGGATGACGCTTGTTCCATTCGCGGTTGTTCTTGCAGCGTTTCTTCACGCAGACCTTTCAACGGAAAGAAAAATTCATGAAAAAAAGCCGTCCGGACATTAATTTTCATTCAATATTTGACAAATCGGAAATCTGTGTTATAATATTATAAAATACAATAAAAAGAAGGAGTGATTGTCCGAATGGACAGCGGCAGTATTATGCTGGAGGTAATTGTTCTTCTAATTCTTTTAAGCTGCTCGGCGTACTTCAGTGCAACCGAAACGGCGTTTACCTCCTACAACCGCGCAAAAATGAAAAATGAGGCTGAGGACGGCGGCAAGCTTGCCGCGCTTGTTCTGAAGCTCAGCGAGAAATTTGAAAAATTGCTCGCAACGGTACTTATCGGAAACAACATTGTAAACATTGTGGCAACATCGCTTTCAACCGTTTTGTTTGTATCGCTTATAAAAAACGGTGAGCTTGCTGTCACGGTTTCAACGATTGTCATGACGCTTTCCGTGCTGATTTTCGGTGAGATAACGCCGAAAACCGTGGCAAAGCGTTCACCGGAGCGTTATGCAAAAAAATCGGCGAAGCTTTTAAACGGAATTATCGTTTTGCTTACGCCGCTCACGGCAGTTTTCAACATCTGGCAGCATTTCGTTATCAAAATAATGCATTCCGAGGACGGCTCGGGCGTTACCGAGGATGAAATCATAACGGTTGTTGAAGAAGCGGCAAACGGCGGTGAAATCGACGAGCAGGAAAGCGAGCTTATTAAAAACGTTATCAAATTCAGCGATCTTGACGTCAACGACATTCTGACGCCGCGCGTTGATGTTGAAGCGGTGGAAATCGGCTGGGACAGACAGCGCATTGCCGAGGTTTTTTCGGCAACGGAGTTTTCGCGGCTTCCGGTTTATGAGGAAAATCTCGACAGCATTAAGGGCATACTTTATCAGAAAGACTTTTACAACGATTCAAACGCGCCAGTTTCCGCGCTTGTTAAGCCCGTTAAATTTATATTCTCATCAATGAAAATTTCGCGGCTTCTGAAGCTGTTTCAGGAAACGAAGTGCCACATGGTTGTCGTTACGGATGAGTACGGCGGTACTGAGGGAATCGTAACATTGGAGGACGTGCTTGAATCGCTCGTCGGAGAAATATATGACGAGCATGACGAGGTCATTGAGGACATAACAAGCCTTGGCGGCGATGACTACACTGTTGTCGGCGGCTGCAGTATTGACAGGTTTTATGAATACTTCAACCTTGAAGAAATTCCCGACGATTCGGACATAACGACCGTGAGCGGCTTTGCGGCTCACAGCCTCGGCAAAATTCCCGATGAGGGAGACACGTTCGATTACGAAAATCTGACGGTGACGGTTACAAAAACAGACAGTAACAGGGTTCTGGAGCTGAAGGTGCATAAAAACGAAAAGCCGGAGGATTCGGAAGAATAGAAAGAAATAACACATATATGCGGAAAGCCTGTCGCGGTTTTCCGCATATTTATGCCCGAAGAGCGCGGCATAAATAACAGCATTTCGGAGGAAATTATGAAAAAAGCTTTCAGACTTGTTTTTGATGTGATTTCGGGAATATTCCGCGATAATATCGGAGAATATTCGGCGCAGGCTGCATTTTTTATGACAATATCCTTCATACCGCTTATCATGCTGACGATAAGCATAATAAAATTCCTGCCAATTACCGAAAACGAGCTTTTCGCTCAGGCAGTTGCCGTCTTTCCCGACGGCGCAAAGGAATTTGTTGCTCTTTTCCTTCGTGAAGCCTACGGAAAAAGCGGTGCAACCGTAATCTCAATCACTGCCGTTTCAACGCTTTGGTCGGCTTCTATCGGCGTTTTTGCAATTAACAAGGGTTTAAACCGGATTTACTGCGCGGACGAAACGCGAAACTATCTTTTCGTGCGCATTGCCAGCATGATTTACACGCTTCTGCTGCTTGTGCTGATTGCCCTTTGCCTTGCCGTCTTCGTGTTCGGTGAAACGATCACCAAATCCATTGAAACGCACATTCCGAAAATTTTCAAGGCGGCTCTTGTCGTGCTCGGCTTGCGCAGATTTATCGGAATTGCGGTTCTCGGTGCGTTTTTCCTGCTGCTTTACACATTTGTTCCGAACAGGAAAACGCGCATTATTCTTGAAATTCCCGGCGCGCTCCTTTCTGCTGCCGGTTGGATGATTTTTTCTTCGATATTTTCCTATTACTATGAAAATATATCAAACTATTCTTATCTTTACGGAAGTCTTTCCACGGTTGTTTTCTTTATGCTTTGGCTTTTCTTCTGCATGTATATCCTTTTTATCGGGGCGGAGCTTAACAAATGCATTGAGGACAGAACCGAGCGCAGGCATTTGTTCGGAAATTAATGCAAAAAATTTAATTCCAAGCTCAAAAAAGTCGGTTTTGATGTTGCAAATCCGACTTTTTTATTGTATAATGAGGTAATATCAAAAAATTGTATGGGGGAGATCATTTTATGGCACATTATTTCAGCGAACCGTCACGTACCTTCAGCGAATATCTGCTTGTTCCGGGATATACGGGCAGGGACTGTATTCCGGCAAACGTCAGCCTGAAAACACCGCTGGTTAAATTCAAAAAAGGTGAGGAGCCGAAAATCAGCCTTAATATTCCGCTCGTTTCGGCGATAATGCAGTCCGTGTCGAACGATACAATGGCAATTGCACTGGCAAAAGAGGGCGGCATTTCGTTCATTTACGGTTCTCAGTCAATTGAGGACGAGGCGGCAATGGTTGCAAGGGTTAAAAACTACAAAGCCGGTTTTGTTGTGAGCGACAGCAATCTTAAGCCCAACGCAACGCTCGGCGATGTGCTTGATTTGTTTGAACGGACTGGGCACAACACAATGGCTGTAACCGAGGACGGCACGGCGAACGGAAAGCTGCTCGGCGTTGTCACAAGCCGCGATTACCGCGTGAGCAGAATGTCGCCCGATATGTCGGTTTCGGAATTTATGACTCCCTTTGAAAAGCTTGTATGTGCGCCCGACAGCACAACGCTTAAGGAAGCGAACGATATTATCTGGGAAAACAAGCTCAACTCGCTTCCGATTATAGACAAAAACGGAAATCTGAAATATTTCGTGTTCCGCAAGGACTATTCCTCGCACAAGAATAATCCGCTTGAGGTTCTTGACGACCAAAAGCGCTATGTTGTCGGCGCAGGTATAAACACGCTTGACTACGAGAAGCGCGTTCCCGCGCTTGTTGAAGCAGGTGCGGATGTTCTGTGCATTGATTCCTCCGAGGGCTACACCGCATGGCAGGCACAGACGATAGACTTTATCCGCAGCAAGTACGGTGACAGCGTTAAGGTCGGTGCAGGAAACGTTGTTGACCGCGAGGGCTTTCTGTTCCTTGCAAAAGCAGGCGCGGACTTTGTGAAAATCGGAATCGGCGGCGGTTCCATATGCATAACGCGCGAGCAGAAGGGTATCGGGCGCGGACAGGCAACCGCCGTTATTGAGGTTGCCGCTGCGCGTGACGAATACTTTAAGGAAACGGGAATCTACGTTCCCATCTGCTCTGACGGCGGTATTGTTCATGATTATCACATGACGCTTGCGCTTGCCATGGGCGCTGATTTCCTCATGCTCGGCAGATACTTTGCACGCTTTGACGAAAGCCCGACAACCAAGCTCAACATTAACGGAACATATGTTAAGGAATACTGGGGCGAAGGCTCCAACCGCGCGAGAAACTGGCAGCGCTATGACCTCGGCGGAAAGGCAAAGCTTTCCTTTGAGGAGGGCGTTGATTCCTATGTTGTTTATGCCGGCAGCCTGCGCGACAATGTTGCAAAAAGCCTTTACAAGGTTTCTTCAACAATGTGCAACTGCGGCGTGCTGACAATTCCCGAGCTTCAGGAAAAAGCCAAAATCACACTTGTTTCGGCAACAAGCATTGTCGAAGGCGGCTACCACGATGTAATGCTGAAAAGCAACAGAAAAGACTGATTGACGGAGGGCTGCCGCAATGCAGAAAAGCGATATTGAAATTGCCCATGAAGCAAAAATGCAGCATATAACACAAATTGCAAAAGCCGCGGGCATTGATGAAAAATACCTTGAACAGTACGGAAACTATAAGGCAAAAATTGACTTGTCACTGCTTTCCGAAAGCAAAAAACCGAACGGGAAGCTTGTGCTGGTGACGGCAATCACCCCCACTCCGGCAGGCGAAGGCAAAACCACCACAACAATCGGACTTGCCGATGGGTTGCGCAGAATAGGGAAAAATGCCGTTGCGGCGCTGCGCGAGCCATCGCTCGGACCTGTGTTCGGAATAAAGGGCGGCGCTGCAGGCGGCGGCTATGCCCAGGTTGTTCCGATGGAGGACATAAACCTTCATTTTACCGGAGATTTTCACGCAATCGGCGCGGCAAACAATCTGCTTGCCGCAATGCTTGACAATCATATATATCAGGGAAATGCGCTGAACATTGATCCGCGCAGGATAACATGGAAGCGCTGCGTTGACATGAACGACCGACAGCTCCGCTTCATAACGGACGGGCTCGGCGGCAGAGTGAACGGCGTTCCGCGCGAGGACGGCTATGACATAACGGTTGCTTCCGAAATTATGGCGGTTTTGTGCCTGTCGGGTTCAATAGCGGAGCTGAAAAAGCGTTTATCTGATATAATTGTCGGTTATACTTATGATGAAAAGCCCGTAACGGCAGGAATGCTTAAGGCGCAGGGCGCAATGGCGGCGCTTCTCAGGGATGCGCTGAAGCCGAATCTTGTTCAGACGCTTGAGGGAACACCGGCGCTTGTTCACGGCGGACCGTTTGCAAATATTGCACACGGCTGCAACAGCATAACTGCAACAAAAATGGCAATAAAGCTCGGCGATTATGCCGTAACGGAGGCAGGCTTCGGGGCGGATCTCGGCGCGGAAAAATTCTTCGACATAAAGTGCCGTCTCGGCGGTCTGAAGCCCTCGGCGGCAGTGCTTGTTGCAACAGTGCGCGCGCTGAAAATGCACGGCGGCGTTGAAAAGACCGATTTGAACGGCGAAAATGTGCAGGCTTGTCTGCGCGGAATCCCGAATCTAATGCGCCATATCTCAAATATCAAAAATGTTTACAAGCTGCCCGTAACGGTTGCAATAAACAAATTCCCGACGGATACCGACGCGGAAATCGGGGTTATTGAAAGCGAGTGCCGCAAGGTCGGCGTGAGCGTTATTCTGTCCGACGCGTGGGCAAAGGGCGGAAGCGGCGCGGAGGAGCTTGCGCGCGAGGTGGTTCGCCTTTGCGGGGAAGAAAACGACTTTTCGTTCTGCTATGAATCTGAAATCGGTATAAAGGATAAAATCAACGCGGTTGTCCGCAGAATATACGGCGGAAACGGCGTTATATATACCAAAAAGGCAGAACGCGAAATTTCAAAGCTGACGGAGCTCGGCTTCGGCAATTTCCCCGTGTGCATCGCGAAAACGCAGTACAGCTTTTCGGATGACGCGCAAAGGCTCGGCGCCCCGGACGGATTCGAAATAACGGTGCGGAATGTCCGCGTTTCGGCAGGTGCGGGCTTTATCGTTGCGCTGACCGGCGATATAATGACAATGCCGGGACTGCCGCGCGTTCCCGCGGCGGAAAAAATTGATGTTGACGAAAACGGAGTAATCTCCGGATTATTTTAAAAATTCTAAGGAAGTGTTCGGTATGACAAAAATCGATATTTTTTCAGGCTTTCTGGGCGCCGGCAAGACCACGCTTATCAAAAAGCTTATCAAGGAGGCATTCACCGGCGAAAAGCTTGTGCTTATCGAAAACGAATTCGGCGAAATAGGCATTGACGGCGGCTTTATGCAGGACGCCGGCATTGAAGTTACCGAGATGAATTCCGGCTGCATTTGCTGCAGTCTTGTGGGTGATTTCTCCGCAGCGCTCAAAAAAGTGCTTGACGAATTTAGGCCCGACAGGATTCTGATTGAACCCTCGGGCGTTGGCAAGCTCAGCGACGTTATAAGAGCAGCGGGCGGCGTTCACTCGGACAGCGCAAAGCTCAACAGCTTCAGCACCGTTGCCGACGCGCACAAGTGCAAAATGTATATGAAGAACTTCGGTGAATTTTATAACGACCAGATTGCGAATGCGTCATGCATATTCTTAAGCCGCACCGAAGGAATGAGCCGCGAAAAAATTGACGAGTGCGTTGCGCTGCTGCGTGAACATAACAAAACGGCGCAGATTGTCACAACGCCGTGGACGGAGCTTGACGGCAAGGTTATGCTTGAAGCGATGGAAAACACAAATTCACTCGAGGACGAGCTTAAACGCCTTGCGGAGGAGGCGGACATATGCCCCGAATGCGGTCATCATCACGGGCACGGGGAGCACCATCATCACGACCATGACGAGCATTGCTGTCATGACCATGACCATGACCATGAGCACGACCATGAGCATGAACACGAACACGAACACGAACACGAGCACGAGCATGAGCATTGCTGCCATGACCATGACCATCACCACCATCATCATGCCGACGATGTGTTCACAAGCTGGGGCGTTGAAACGGCGCACGTTTTCACCAAAGCAGAGCTTGAAGAAGCGCTCGGGAAATTCGCCGCAGGCAGCGATTACGGCGCGGTTCTCCGTGCAAAGGGCATTGTGAGCGGCGGCAGCGAGGGCTGGCTTCATTTTGATTATGTTCCCGGCGAGAGCGACATCCGCAGCGGCAGCGCGGCGGTTATCGGCAGAATATGCGTAATCGGCTCGTCACTTGATAAGGATAAAATAGCGCAGCTGTTCGGCGTCGGAGGTGCTGAAAATGAATGATATTCCCGTTTACCTGTTCTTAGGCTTTCTTGAATCGGGAAAAACAAAATTCATTCAGGAAACGCTTTGTGACAAGCGCTTTAACAACGGTGAGAAAACGCTTCTTGTTGTATGCGAGGAGGGCGAGGAGGAATATGACCCGTCAATGTTTTCGGGCAGCAATGTTTCAATTGAAGTTATTGAAAATGAAAGCGATTTAACAGGCGCGCGCCTGATGGAAATTCAGAGAAAATCAGGTGCGGAGCGCGTGTTGTTCGAGTATAACGGAATGTGGCAGATAAACACGCTGTTTAATAACATGCCGCGCGGCTGGACGGTCGTTCAGTGCATGCTTTTCGCCGATGCAGCAACGTTTGTTCCCTTTAATGCAAACATGCGCTCGCTTGTGGTTGACAAGCTTCAGCCGTGCGAGCTCGTTGTTTTCAATCGCATGAACGATGCCATTGACAAGCAGGAGCTTCACAAGATTGTGCGCGGAGTAAGCCGCCGCGCTGACATTGCATACGAATATCCCGACGGGCGCGCTGAATATGACGATATTGTTGACCCCCTGCCGTTTGATATTAATGCTCCTGTCATTAAAATCGAGGACGCGGATTATGCGCTCTGGTATCGCGATATGATTGAAGAACCCGAAAAATACGACGGCAAAACAGTTAAATTCAAGGGAATTGCAGCGTATGACAAACGGATGCCGAAAAACATTTTTGCAGCAGGCCGCCATGTGATGACCTGCTGCATCGAGGATGTTGAATACCGTCCGCTCATATGCATATGCAACGACAATCACAGCATAAAAAGCCGCGACTGGCTTATGATTACGGGCACAATAAAAAATGAGTACAGCAAATTTTACCGCGCAAAAGGACCTGTTGTCCATGTGGAGGAAATCGCCGTAACTTCAAAGCCCGAGCAGGAAATCGCAACATTCTATTAATGTAAAAAAAACACAGAGCGAAGCAGCGAATTTTTACCGTTGCTCCGCTCTGTGCTTTTTACTTTTTCACGGACGGGAATCTGACCTCTGCCTTGAACAAATCTCCGTCAACCGTAACGGTGAAGCTGCCGCCGCAGGCCTCGGTATAGCTTTTTGCGATTGCAAGCCCCAGCCCGCTCCCCTCGGTTGAGCGCGACTTATCGCCGCGGACAAAGCGTTCCGCTATTTCTTCGCCCGTAAAGTCCATTTTATATGCCGAAATATTTTTCACGGCGGCGCACACGCATCCGCCCTTTTCCGTCACATCAACATACAGGCGCGTATTTTTCATTGAATATTTAGCGGCGTTCTGCAAAAGATTTTCGAACACGCGCGACATGCGCTCCCCGTCGCACACGGCGTATGCCTCGTCGGGCAAATCCGTGCAAAGCTCAAGCCCGGATTCCTTCAGCTCCTCGTCAAGCTCACCGATTGCCTGCCCGATGAGCAGAGAAAGGTTTATTTTCGTGCAGTTAAAGTTTCCGTTTCCGCTCTGAACCTTTGAAATATCGAACAAATCCGCCGTCAGATTTTTAAGGTGTAGCGCCTTTTGCAGAATAATCTCCGCATATTCGTTCGCCTTATCGGGTTCAAGCTTCTCGCGGCACAAAAGCTCCGCATAGCTTATAACCGATGTCAGCGGCGTTTTAAGGTCGTGCGAAACGTTCGTTATCAGCTCGGATTTCATGCGCTCCGAACGGATTCGTTCCTCCACAGCCGCGCCGATTCCGCTGCCGATTGTGTTGACGGCTTCCGCTGCCGGTTCGAACACGCCGCGCACTTTCTCTATTTTATAGTCCGTGTTCCCGTTTTTTATCTCCGCAATGCCTTTAAACACCTCGTCCAATCCTGAAAGCGCCTTGAAAACCACAACAACCGCGGCAATCATCAGCATGAAATAAAAGACGGGCGGCGCATTATTAAACAGCAAAAGCACAAACGTGTATACAACTATTCCGCCTGCCGCAATGTAGGTTATTTTATCCCCCGTTTTGCGGCGCGCGTATGAAACCGCTTGCTTCAGCGACGCGATGCACCATTTCACAAATTTGGCTATAATGCTTCTTTCGCACAGCTTTCTGTTTTTGATATTCCGGAGAACCGGCAGCAGAAGTCCGCACGAAAGCACTGCGCCTGCCGAGCCTGACACAGCGGTATATTTCCATACAACGCTTGACGGATTTCCGCCGTAGTGCAGTCCTTCAAGCACTGAAATTGTTATCCCTGCAACAAAAAATATACTCACCGCGAACAATGCCGCCCATACCTCGGCGTATATTTTATCATACCTAAGCTCACAGCGGCTGCCGTCCGTTCTTCTGCCGCAAACGGCAATGCAATATATAACAAGAACAAGCAGTGCAATTCCGAGTGCGGCTGACAGATTTATAAGATTTGTGAACGCCCTCTTCCCTGCCTGCCATGCCCTTCTGCAGCTCTCATTTGTTTTATTGTCGAGATAAACATACAGCGTATAATCGCCTTCAGGCTCTTTGGCAAAATAATAATCGTATATTTTTGACGGCTTTTGAATATCAAGGTCGCCTCCGCGCCGTTTCAGATAAAACCCGCATTTCAAGGACGGAAATGCGTCTGCCGAGGTATAATTGCCGTCAGTGTATATCAGTTCCCCGGTCTGCGCATAGTAATGCACGGGTTTGCTTTTCATTATGTCGTTTACCGCTGCCGGATCGGCGCCTGCTGCCATTGCTTCCATAAGCTTCTTTGCCGCTTCGTGAAGCTCATAGTATATATCCGATGAATCGGTATACGCCTGTTCCATATTATATGCGTTGTCATAGTAAAGGTCATAATTTCCAAGCGAAATCAAAAGTGTTGTCAGGCAGACGGAAATCAGCAGATATGCAAGCGCTCGCGTTAGATTGGAATAAAAGATTTTCTTAAACATATGTACGCCCTCCTACTCAATCCTGTAGCCAACTCCCCAAACAACCTTGAGATAGTGCGGTTCCTTAGGATTGATTTCAATTTTTTCACGGATATGGCGAATGTGAACGGCGATTGTGCTGTCGTTGATAAATGTGTCCTCGTTCCACACGCGGCGATAGATTTCATCTGCCGAAAAAACGCGGCCGCGGTTTTTTGCAAGCAGCTCAAGAATTTTAAACTCAATCGGCGTGAGTCTTACAATGTCCCCATCAACGGATACCGACTTTGCCTCATTATCGATAACAAGTCCTTCAATCACTGTTTTGCCGTTTGTTTTTTCGGCGCTCCCGAGAACAGTATAGCGCCGAAGCTGCGATTTCACCCTTGCCACAAGCTCGGACGGATTAAACGGTTTGGTCACGTAATCGTCCGCGCCGGCGGTAAGTCCGAAAATTTTGTCGCTGTCCTCCGATTTGGCAGAAAGCAGAATAACCGGCAGATTTTTTTCCTCACGCAGCTTTAAAAGCGTTCTGATACCGTCCATTTCAGGCATCATAATATCAAGAATTATAAGCTGAACGCTGTTTTCGCGCACTTTTTCAAGAGCCTCGCGCCCGTTATATGCCTTGATAACATCATAATTTTCGGCTTTAAGGAAAATTGCAATGCTTTCAACGATTTCGCGGTCATCATCCGCAACCAGCACACTTATTTGCTCCATTCGCTCATCCTCCGTTTCTGCTTTCATTATAACCGCTATTGTTTAAGAAATCTTTCATATAATTCTTAATTATTATTAATAATCACATTTTATTCCATGAACGCGGAACATACAGATTCGTAAACGTATATATCGCAAAACGGTCGCTCATACCTGCAATATAGTCGCACACGGCGCGTTCACTGCCCTCGTTTTCCGCAATCTCCTGCATCTGGAGCGGCATTTTTTCGGGGCGGTTCGTGTAGTATTCATAAAGCGCTTCGATAATTCCGAAAACCTTGCTTTCCTCATCCTTTGCAGTTGACCCGATATAAACATTATTGAACATAAAGGTTCTGAGCGTTTGCATCGCTTCCTCAATTTCGGGCGTCATTAAAACCGCGCTTTTATTCATCGAGCTGTAGATTATATCGCACACAAGCGTGTTAATTCTTTCGCTGTGAGTTTTTCCGAGCTTTTCCATAACACTTTCGGGCAGATCGGATTCCGATATTATTGACGCACGCAGTGCATCGTCAATGTCATGATTTATATATGCAATTCTGTCGGCATATTTCAGAATTACTCCCTCAAGCGTTGATGCTTTCCCCTCTCCCGTGTGATTCAGGATTCCGTCAAGCACCTCATTCGTGAGATTGAGGTTTTCAAGCTTTTCACACACGCGCAGGCTTTGCTCGTTATGCCGAAAGCCGTTTTCGCAAAGAGCGTTAAGCGCATTTTCTCCCGAATGACCGAACGGCGTGTGCCCAAGATCGTGCCCGAGAGCCATTGCCTCAAACAAATCCTCGTTCAGTCTCAGACCGCGCACTATGGTTCGCCCGATCTGCGCAACCTCCAGCGTGTGCGTCAGGCGAGTTCTGTAATGGTCGCCCTCCGGAGTTATAAACACCTGCGTTTTATGCTTCAGCCGTCTGAATGATTTTGAATGTATGATTTTGTCGCGGTCGCACTGAAATTCCGTTCTTATGTCACACAGCTGACGCGGTTTTTTTCTTCCGCGCGTGTTTTCCGAA
>CAJJUC010000017.1 GCA_905195005.1 uncultured Eubacteriales bacterium
AGCTTGCCCCGGAGGTGCCGCTGGGCCTCGTCCAGATCACGGAGCGCGCCATGGCGAAGCTGCCGGTCAACCGGTATTCCAGCGCCGCAGAGATGCTGGAAGCGCTGGACGCCTACGTGCAGGACCCCTCCGTCACGTTCCAGTATCAATATGTAAAGGAAGAACCCGAAAAGGTGGTGAATGAACCCATGCCGCAGAAACGCAGCATCCGCAGACCCCCGGAGAGACCGGCGGCGAATCCCGCCCGCCCCAAGGCTAAGGCGAAAAAGAAGAAGCGCAGCGGCTTTATGCCGGTGCTGCTGGGCATCACGACGGCCTTTGCGCTGGCCTGTGCGGCCTTGTGCTGGACCATCCTGAACGATTCCAGCAACATCATGACCGACCGCGCCGACATCGTGCTGGGCGATTTCAGCGGCATGACCCAGGACGAGGTGAACGCCTCTGAGCAGGTGGCCTCCGGTCAGGTGGTCGTCAACTGGGAAGAGGAGTACAACAACGACTACGCCGCAGGCCATGTCTACAAGCAGTCGCCGGTGGCGGGCCGCACCGTCCGCGAGGGCCAGAGCGTGACCCTCACCGTCAGCCTCGGCATCCACTACGTCACCGTCCCCGACCTGACCAACTACGTGCAGGCCGACGGCGAACAGCAGCTGAAGGACCTGGGCGTGTCGGTGCTGGTCACTCAGGCCGTGGATGAGTCGGTGGCCGCAGGCTCCATCATCCGCACCGACCCCGCCGCAGGCAGTCAGGTGGCCGCAGGCACCACGGTGGTGATCTACGTCAGCCGCCCGCAGGTGGCCACCACCACCAAAGTCCCCAGCCTCATCGGCATGAGCGTGGACGACGCCCGCACCCTGCTGGTGCAGCGGAAACTGGGTCTGGGCAGCCAGACGGAGCAGTACAGCGACCAGCCCGTGGGCAGCATCATCAGCCAGAACCCCGGCGAGGGCGCATCGGCCAAGCTGAACACCCGCGTCAGCGTCGTGGTCAGCGCAGGCCCTGAGCCTGCACCGGAACCCGAAGCACCCAGCGAGAGCACCGGGAGCAGCGACGGCTCCGGCGGCTGGTTGGGCGGCCTCTTCGGAGGCAGCAGCTCTTCCAGCGAGAGCACCGGCGCCAGCTCGTCTTCGTCCACCGGCGGCGGTCTCAGCGACTGGTGGACGTCCTGGCTGGGCTAAAGGAGAAGGTATGACAGGTTATATCACAAAAGGAATCGGCGGATTTTATTACGTGGAATCCGCCGGGGGAATAACGGAGTGCCGCGCGCGCGGAAAATTCCGCAAAATGGAGCTCACGCCGATTGTCGGCGACCGCGTTGTCGTGCGCGTGCCCGAAACGGGCGGCGCGGAGCTGTGCGAAATAAAACCGCGGAAAAATTCGCTTGTGCGCCCCGGCGTGTCGAATGTGGACGCGGTCATGCTTGTGTCGGCTGCAAAATCGCCCATGCCGGACCTGTTTCTGACGGATAAAATGCTTGTAATTGCCGAAAGCAAGGGCATACGCGGCTATATCTGCCTGAACAAAACCGACATTGCCGAAACCGATGAGGTGAAAGCGTTCGCCTCGGTGTATGAGCGCGCAGGATACGAGGTTGTCATTGCAAGTGCCGCCACGGGTGAGGGCGTTGTGCGTTTGCGTGAAATCATCTGCGGAAAAACCGTCGCTTTTGCAGGGCTGTCGGGCGTCGGGAAGTCAAGTCTTCTGCGGCGGATCACCGGCAAAGAACTCGAAACGGGCTCCGTCAGCCGCATTGAGCGCGGCAGGCACACAACGCGCCATGTCGAGCTTATGCACGCGGCAGGCGGATTTGTGTTCGACACGCCCGGTTTTTCGCGCCTTGAAGCGGACGCCGTGCGCGCTGCCGATTTGTGGCAGTATTTCCCCGAAATCCGCGTGCTTCACCAAAACTGCCGCTTTGCCGACTGCAACCATATCAAAGAGCCCGGCTGCGCAGTGCTTGAAGCCGTTGCGGACGGCAGAATCGCCGAAAGCCGGCATCAAAGCTATGCGGCAATGTTTGAAAAGCTTAAAGATATTAAGGAATGGGAACGAAAGGATTGATTTTCAGTGATAAAAATAGCTCCGTCAATACTGTCGGCTGATTTCGGCGACCTCCGCAATCAGGTGAAAGCGGTTGAGGCGGCAGGCGCCGACCTGCTGCACATCGATATAATGGACGGGCACTTTGTGCCGAACCTCAGCATGGGTCCCGGCGTTGTCAAATCGATAAGGCAGTCAAGCAAGCTCTTTTTTGATTGTCATCTCATGCTTGACAATCCCCTTGATTATATTGAAGCCTTCGCCTCGGCTGGCGCGGATTTAATCACCGTTCATGCCGAGTGCGTTGCGGACCTGAAAGCCGCAGCCGACAAAATTCATTCGCTCGGCATAAAGGCGGCAGCAGCAATCAACCCGGCAACGGAAGCGGACAAGGTTATCGATGCCGCAGAATATCTTGATATGATTCTTGTTATGAGCGTTGTTCCCGGCTTCGGCGGTCAAAGCTTCATGCCCGAGGTGCTCGGCAAGGTGCGGCAAATAAAGGCGGCATGCAGCGTTCCCGTTGAAATCGACGGCGGAATCAATGCCGAAACCGCCCCCCTCGCGGCAAAGGCAGGCGTTGACATTTTTGTCGCCGGCAGCTCCGTGTTCGGCGCACCGCCGTTTTCGGAGGCAATTTCGAAAATCCGCAAAGCTGCCTTAGCTTGTGGTTGACACGGCGGAAAAGTTGTGTTATTATTTAATAGCCTTTATGAGTAATCCGAACGGTCGCGGCGGCATTTTTTGCCGATGAGGAAAGTCCGAGCTTCGCAGGACAGGGTGCCGGAGAAATCCCGGTGGAGGCGACTCTAAGGAAAGTGCAACAGAAATAAACCGCCGCCCCTCTCGGGCGGTAAGGGTGGAAAGGCGGGGTAAGAGCCCACCGACATTGCGGTAACGCTTTGTGCCATGTAAACCCCATCCGAAGCAACGCCGAATGGATTGGCTTGTCCGGCCGATAATCCGAAAGGCGGCTGGAGCCGCGCAGAGATGCGCGGCGTAGACAGATGACCGTTTCGGGGCAGGGCGTTTCGCCCTCGCTCTATGACAGAACTCGGCTTACAGGGTTACTCATACCGGCATTTTGTTGAAAGCGGTTAAAATGCGGTTAAGAACTTGCAAAAAAAAGCAATCTGCTGTTGACAAAACCGCTTGCAGGTACTATAATAATTCTTGCTGAACGGACGGAGGAACGAAAATGAAAAGTATTGTGCTCGCTGCCGGGTATGCAACGCGCCTTTATCCATTGACGGAAAATTTCCCGAAACCGCTTCTGGAGGTCGCAGGGAAAACCATTCTCGATTGGCTGCTTGACGATATTGATGCGCTTGACGAAATTGATTCGCATGTTATTGTATCAAATCATCGTTATGTTGGGCATTTTGAAAATTGGAAAAAAACCTGCCGTCTTAAAAAGCCCGTAACGATTCTTGACGATGGGTCAACCTCGAACGAAACAAGAATCGGTGCGGTTAACGACATTCGTTTTGCAATCGATTCGCTTGGTATCGATGACGATATTCTTGTCGTCGCCGGCGATAATATGATTGATTATTCCTTCCGTAAACTGGTTGATCTTTTCAAGGAAAAGAACGCCGCCGTTGTCGTTTGCGACTATGAGGAGGATGTTGAAACTCTCCGCCGCTGCGGAGTTATGATTCCCGACAGTGATTTCCGTGTGATTTCAATGGAGGAAAAACCGAAAGACCCCAAATCCAATTGGTGCGTCGGGCCGTTCTATATTTATAAAAAAGAACAGCTCGGTCTCATCGCACAAGGCATTGCCGACGGATGCGGAACGGACGCCCCGGGCAGCTTTGTCTGCTACCTGTGCCGCAAAGTTCCCGTCTATGCACTGCATCACGCAGGAAACCGGTATGACATCGGAACGCTTGAAAGCTATGAGCATGTCAAACGGATTTTCGGCGAATAATCATATGCTATGTTATGTGATCGCATGAAAAGCATAAAAAATTCGAACCCGTATCCCGATAATGTCGGCTCTGCGAGTTAATGACCGCAATTTTATATTGCACGAAAAGGCATTTGCCTTTTCATTCGCACGGAGTTCGAGACTCTTGTGTCTCTGAACGCGTGAACATTGATTCTATTACACGTATTCTTGACCTGGCAAACAGCCGCGGATTGCTCCGCGGCTGTTTGCTTTGTGCCGGAACACCGCTCCCGGCGCTCATCGTCACAGATTTAAAGGCAGCCGCCTTTTGCAGCCCCTCTGTGTGCGCCTTTGCTGCCGTTTTGCGGCTTCGCCATGCGCAGCCGAAGCAAAGGAACACTGTTCGCACTCCGCGTATGTACCGCACAACGGCGCACATCGCACAATCACATCACGCGGAGCGGAGCTCAGAAGCCGCAAAACAAAGCCGCTTTCCTGCCGCCAACACACGCCCGTTGCAATCCACGCCCCTGCGAGGTCGTTTAGGGGGTATGGGGGAATCGAAACCCCCATGTTTTTGGTTCTTTTGTCTCACAAAAGAACACCGCCCCCGACGCTCATCGTCACAGATGTAAAGGCAGCCGCCTTTTGTGCACACCCCCCTCATTGCACAATGGCATAGTTCCAAAAAAACGCCGCAGTTTTGCGCGCTTCTCTTGCGCATTTTGGTTCTTTTACCCAACAAAAGAACGCCGCTCCCGGCGCCTTGACAAATCTGCCGCAATGTTATAAGATTAGGTCAGAGGAGATTTTTCATGATTACATTTAATATAAACAAAAACAGCTCGGGAATCCGCGCCGACAGATTCCTTTTTAAAGCCACAACCGCCCCGTCCTCGCTTATATACAAGACATTTCGGAAAAAGGACGTGAAAATAAACGGGCATTGGATTCGTGAAGATTATACGCTTTCCGAGGGCGAAAGGCTTGATATTTATATCGATTCGTCATTTCGCCGCGAACGCACCGCGGCGCATTGCACGCTGACCGCGCCCGTTGTTTATGAGGACGGCGCAATCGTCATTTTCGATAAACCGCCGCAGCTCCCCTGCCAGCCCGACAGCCGCCATAAAACAGGCTCCCTTGCGGACATGCTTAAAAGCTATCTCGCGGAAACCGGCGCATATAATGCAGCGGAGGAAAATGCGTTTTCCCCTGCCCTCTGCAATCGGCTCGACACGAACACAAGCGGACTTGTCATCGGCGCAAAAACGGCGGCTGCTCTGCGCGAAATGAATGAGCAGATCCGCGCTCGCCGCGTAAGAAAATTCTATAAATGCGTCCTTGAGGGCGCTCCGCCCGAAAAATGCGCCCATGTGCACGCGTATATCGAAAAGGATAACGAAAAAAATATCAGCCGCATCTCATCCTCGGGCAAGGAAATCTCAATGGATTATAAGGTTCTCTCGTCCGACGGAAAATATACCGTTGCGGAGGTCGAGCTGCACACAGGGCGCAGCCACCAGATAAGAGCGTATTTTTCATCGGTCGGCTGTCCGCTCGCAGGCGATAAAAAGTACGGTGCAGCCTCCGGCGGAGGGCAGGAGCTCCGCGCCTGTAAAATAATTTTCGATTTTGAGCCCGGCGGCGCACTCTCCGAAATCGCCGGCAAGACAATTGAAATCTGATTCATTGCTGTTCCGCTGTTCTTATGCGCAGATTAGCGGAGCGCCTTTGCCGCCGTTTTGCGAGCTTCCCTTGCGCATTTTGGTTCTTTTGGCGCCAAAAGAACGGGCATTTGCCCCAAAATATTTCCCCTTTCGTCATAGCGTTGTTAAACATCAACAAACGGCAAAATCTTTCTTTAAGCAAAAAAACGAAAAGTTTTTTTAGCAAAACTCTTGAAAATATGTACGCCTGATGTTACAATGAATTCAGCATAAGGATAGGTCTATGCTGTTTCTGTGAAATCTTTCGATTTTACGTACATAACACTCAATATTAATTTTAAATAATTATATAATTTGAAAAAATCAAGGAGGAAAAATTGATGAGAAAAATGTTTAAAGCAGCTGCTTCTCTTGCAGTCGGCTGCGTAATGCTGTCAACATCAGCTTTTGCCGCTCTCACGGGTGAGCCCGTGCTTAATGCGGAAAAGACTGTTATTGACGTAACGGTCGGAGGACTTGGAGTTGGAGAATCTACAATCCTGGTTCTTAAGGGTGAGCATGCTTCAATACCTGCTTCTCTTGCAGATGCGGACATTGTTTATATCAATCAGGTTACGGCGGACAGTAACGGTAACGCTACATATTCAATGCCTCTCGGAGCTCGTGCAAACGGTGCTGAGAAGGTAACGGTATTTGGTGGCGGCACAAATGAAACATCGGCAACAAAGCTTGGCGTGTTAGAGCTTGCAAGCTCTTCGACTCTTCCGGAGGGAACACAGATTGCCATTCGCAATTCCGATCCTTACGGAATGACAGGTTATTCTGTTGTGAGTATTACGGGTATTGATTCCGGTTCTGTGAAAATCAAAGATGCAGACGGTAATACAGTTGACGCATTTCTTGCTGACTACAGCGCATTTGCTGAGCAGGGCGGTGTAAAGAAGTATGTTGCACTCGTTAAGGGCACGACATTTACTGCTGCCGATATTACTTATGATCCGGCAGGAACACCCGAAACAGTTACATTCGGTGACTTAGTTGATCCGGTTGATACTGTAAATGCTCTCGATACTGTACAAGAGTTAAAATTAGTTGCTAAGAGTGCGGAAAATACAACCAATAAAGCCTATATTGCATCAGACCTTAATGGTGATGGTGTTATAAACGCCTTGGACGTTGTAGATTCCTTGAAATTAGTCTCTAAGGTTATAGTTATTACTAACGCTGCAAAATAATTTTTGATTAAGGAGTCATGTTTATGAAAAGAATAATCGCTTTATTTGCAGCAATCGCTATGGTATTTGCACTTGCAAATATTGGATTTGCTGCAAACGATTTTAGTATAACAGCTAAAACGCTTGATGCAGAAGGCAACGGAACAGAAGTTTCTGTAAAAGACCTTGCTGTAGGCGATACATTTGTTTTGGCAATTTATGTTGACAAAATATTGCCTGATTTTATGGTTTTTGCACAGCCGATCACATTTGACAAAACCAAAATTGCTCCCGTTGAAGTAGACGGTTCAATGATAAGCACAGATCAGAAAATCAGTAAGAAAAACTACTGGGGTATTGGATTTGAGGAAACATCTTTCGGTGGTTCTGCATCATATGCGGGTACTGCTGTAAATACAGGTTCGTTTGAATTTGATCCCACAGAGCCTCTCTTCTATGTTTACATGAAAAAGCTTGCTGATAGTGGTACAGTTACGATTGCAACAGACGGTACTCAGTTCGCTGCTGATGGTGGTATTTTGTATACACCTACTGCAGAGCTTAGCTTTGACATCGAACTTGGCGGTTCTGAACCCCAGCCGTCTGTAAAGACAATTACAAAGACAGGTACAGACGTTCTCATCAACGATGCAAGAGAGAAGAGCGAAGGCATAACGACTGCTGAGCAGATTGGTGGCGCTGCAGGTTTTGCATTCACAATTCCCACAGGTGTTACGCTTGATGATAACATGATCTGGTCGCTCACAACGTCTGAAGGCAAGAAGTTCTCTCAGAAGGTTAATGCAGGTCTTAGCGCTCTCAGCGGTGATGTTAAGGTTGCTGCTACATTCGTAACAGGCTCTCACCTTGCAGGCGAAGGCAGAACACCTTTCAATTTTGAAATCACAGCTGCTGACGGTATCTTCAAGGCCGGCGAAGACTTCTACTTCACGGACGCTGCAGATGCTGCGCTTAAGGCAGAATAATTTTAGGAGGTAATGAAAAGATGAAAAAGTATAACACACCTGAAATCGAAGCATTAGCTCTTGAAACTATTGATGTTATTGCTACAAGCGGCGACGATGCAGCAAAACTTGCGCTGACAAAAGCCGGTTATGACGAATATGCAGCTCTTGCTAAGGACGGCGGAGATCTTGCTGATTTCGGAACCTCATGGTCTTGGTAAGCAATCACTGATTCAAGAATTTAATAATTCGATTAAAAAAGCTGCGGCGCTGCCGCAGCTTTTTTGTCATCAGTGAAATTATGCCGCTGTGTTCCTCAAAGTCAAGAGTGCGAACAGGGCTTAAGCGGCACGCTTACTTAACCGACCAAACGTCCTTAAAGAACCGCGCGCCCATGTTCTGCTTTTGCAGCTTAAGGTTTTCGCGTTCCTTAATTGAAACGGAATCAAAAAATATTTTCCACAGCCGTTTCATTTCCTTTTCGTTCTCCGAAGCTTCCGGCGGAGTTATGCCAACTGACGATGTGATGTACCATGACCGCGTATTATAAACGGAGCAAATATCGTGCGTTAAATCGTTTATTATGAAAGGAATTGAATGAAGCCTTTTCAGAAAAAACGGTGTGATAATCGGAAGCACATTGTTTTTCGGAACTATGCGCGCATAATGAACGCCGCCCTCCATAATGGAAAACCGCGTGAACTGGCGGAACTTCTCCGCCTCGCGCGAGACATTCTGCGCCGCATTGCAAGCCGCGGAAACAGTGTCGTCCGCAAGCGCGGAATTAACAATGCTTCCGTTCCTGAAGCCGAGCATCATATATTTATATATTATGATTTCCTTGTCGGCGGCGTCACTCAAAAAAACATAATAAAGCCGCTTTGCCCCGAACGAGCCGAGTTTGTCCGTCACCGCGTTCATAACGCGCGCCGCCTTTTCCGCTTCCGTAACAATATTAATATAGCGTTCGCCGAAAGCAAGCTGCAGCCTGTCCGCCGGAAGAATGTGCAGCGGCGTTTTCCGCGAATAAACAGCCGTGAAAATGGCTGTCAGCAGTCCGTCAAACGTGCCGTCATAAGTGTAGCATATATCGGAACTGTCCTGCTCGGCATTGTAGCTCATTGCGATTACCTCCGTGTTTCAATGTTGATATGTCTAAAACTGCCCGGTGACAGACGTCAGCTTTTCGCGCGGTGAGGGCAAAAGCTGCGCCGAATCAAAAAACGAAAGCTGATTTCCGCTTTGAAGCTGCGGCAGCATGGACGTGTCGGCAGTGAGCGAGTTATAAATAAAATCATAGCTCATTTTGAGCGACGGAAACATGTATTTTCCGCCGCATGTGATGAAGTACGCCGCGCGCTTTAAAACAACGCGCAGCTTTTTCAAATCCTCAAACGAAAGCCTGCCGGCGCGCCGCGCGGTAACAATCCGCTTTGCGGAAACCACCCCGATTCCCGGCACGCGCAGCAGCGTTTCATAATCGGCGGTGTTTATCTCCACCGGGAAAAGCCCGATATTGCGCATTGCCCAGCAGCATTTCGGGTCGAGAAGCGGATCAAGCAGGGGATTTTTTTCATCAAGTATTTCCGAAACGGAAAATCCGTAAAATCGCAGAAGCCAGTCTGCCTGATAAAGCCGATGCTCACGCAGAAGCGGCGGCGGAATATCTTTCGGGAGCACAGGGTGATTCCCCACGGGAACATATGCCGAAAAATAAACCCTTTTAAGAGAATAATTTTTATAAAGTCCCTCCGTCAGCCGCAGAATCTGCAAATCGCTGTCCTTTGTTGCCCCGATTATCATCTGCGTGCTTTGCCCGGCAGGCACAAAATATTTTTTCGCCTTTGTCTTTTTTGATTCTTCCCTCGCGGCGGCAATATTATTCCTGATAAAGCGCATCGGCTCGAGAACGGACTGCTTCGTTTTCTGCGGCGCAAGCAGCTTCAGCCCCGATTCGCTCGGCAGCTCGATATTCACGCTCATTCTGTCCGCAAGCAGCCCTATTTTTTCAAGCAGCGCATTGTCCGCCCCGGGAATCCCCTTAACGTGAATATAACCGTTGAATTTATATTCGCGCCGCAGAATTGTAAGAACCTCAAGCAGTTTTTCCGCAGTGTAATCGGGCGATTTAATGATTCCGCTGCTGAGAAACAGCCCCTCAATATAATTTCGCCTGTAAAACGAAATGCACAAATCCGCCAGCTCACGCGGAGTGAACGCCGCGCGCTCAATATCATTGGAAACCCTGTTATTGCAGTATTTGCAGTCGTTAATGCAATAATTCGTATATAAAACCTTTAAAAGCGAAATGCACCGCCCGTCCGCGCTGAACGCGTGGCAGCAGCCTGCCGCGGTCGGCGCGCCGATTCCTCCGTAGGACGCGCGGCGGCTTCCGCTCGACGAGCACGACGCGTCATACTTTGCACTGTCGGCAAGTATGCGCAGCTTTTCGGCAGTTTCCATAGCAAACTCCCCCTTTGCTTATCAGTATACCACATTAAAAAAGAAAATGCAAACATTTGTTCGCATTTTTTATTGGGAAAATACAACATTTTTTATCATGAGCGCAAGCACCGGCCCGATGATAAGCCCGAGAATGCCGAAAAGCCTCATCCCGGCGTAAATCGAAAAAATTGTTGCAAGGGGGTGCAGCCCAAGCTTCACGCCGATGATTTTCGGCTCGCTGAGCTGCCGCGTGAGCAGGCACACGCCGTAAAGCGACAAAAGTCCCCACCCGAGAGAGGGATTGTCGGAAAAAACGGAAAAGACTGCCCACGGAATCAGCACCGTACCTGTGCCGAGAACGGGCACCGCGTCCACAACGGCGGTTATAAAGGCGAACAGCAGCGCATATTTAACGCGCAGAATCACAAAGCCGATAAGCAGAATGGCGAAAATCAGCGCGCCGATGATAAGCTGCGCTTTAACATAGCACCCTGCCGCGCCGAACGCCGCTTTTTTCGCGCGGCTTAAAGCTCCGTAAACCCGTGCGCCGAGCACATGATAAAAAAACGCCGAGATAAGCTTGCGATCCTTCAAAAAGAAAAACGCCGAAAAAAACGAAATGAAAGAAATCAGAAGAATGTTCGGAACGTTTTTGGCGCACACAATCAAAAATGCGGTCAGTGAATTGACAGCCTCCGCAATGCGGCTGCGGAGCGAATCGCCGAGCTTATCCGTCAATGCGCGGAGCGCCGAATGGGAAAGTGCGCTTCTTTTTGTGAGCGTGCCAAGGCGGCCGGCAATGCTTTCGGCAGCTTCGGCGGAGGCTTTGTATATATCGGAAAAGCTGTCCGCAAACGACAACAGCTCTTTCACAACTCCTGCGAAAATGACCCTCACGGAAAGTGCAAAAATGAGGAAAACAATAATCAGCGCAAGCAGCGCCGCGGCGAAGCGCGGCAGGCGCAGTCTGCCGAAAAACAGGAACAGCGGCTTTGCGATAAGCGCAAGCAAGCCGCCGATGACGAACGGCAGAAAAAGTCTGAACAAATAGGGGAACACAAGCAAAACAGCCGCCGCAGCCGCGGCAAAAAGCACAAAGCTGCGGCAAATATTTTTAACCTTTTCAAATGAAGCGTCAGCCATAACAAAAAATCCTTTATGAAAGAATAAAATGAGGGGGAATGTCCTCTTTTTATTCTATTCATAAAGGATGAAATTTAAACCGTTATATTTCAAGAAATTTTTTCATAAGATGCCAGCCGGTATCAACGCGCTCGCCGTACTTGCGCGCATATTCCTCGGTGAATTTGTGCCCCGTTTTGTTATCCATGCCCTTTTTGTACATAACGCACGGAATACTTTCGCGGCTGTGTGTTTTTGTCGAGACGGGCGTGGGGTGATCCGGCAGCACCATGAATGCGTAATCCTCTCCCGATTCGTCAAGGCGCTTTTTAATATAACCGATGACTTTTTCATCGATAAGCTCAAGGCTGCGCGTTTTTCCCGGTGCGTCGCCCTGGTGTCCGCACTCGTCGGGCGCTTCAAGATGAACGTAAACAAGGTCGTTTCCGCCGCTTAAAAGCGCGTCTGCCGCGGCTTTTGCCTTTCCGTCAAAATTCGTGTCGATATTCCCGGTTGCGCCCTCAACGTCAATGCTCTGCATTCCGGCGAGAATCGCAATTCCCTTTATCAAATCAACCGCGCTGACAACAGCCGCCTTTTTCCTGTAAACATCGGAAAACGATTCAAGCGACGGGCGCGTTCCCTCGCCCCATATCCACATGGATGTTGCAGGATTCTTACCCTCCGCAACGCGCTTTTTGTTCACGGGGTGGTCGCGCAGCAGCTTTTCACTTTCTTTCATCAGCTCAAGTATGCGCGGATCGGACGGAAGATAGTCCTTTATTTTTCTGTCGGAAATATCGTGCGGCGGCGTCAGTGTGAAGCTTTTCGGTGCGTTATTCCATACAAACAGATGCCTGTAGCTCACGCCGGGGTAAAAATGAATATCTCCGCCGCCGAGGTTTTTTTCAAGGTATTCCATAAGCTCGCGGCTTTCCGTCGTTGAAATTTCGCCTGCGGAATAATCAAGCATTGTTTTGTCCTCGTAATTTTCCTCATCGGAAAGTGTGACGAGATTTGCGCGGAACGCCGTCTGCGAATCGGTCAGCTTAACGCCGATGCTTGCCGCTTCAAGCGGAGAGCGCCCCGTGTAGCACTTTAACGGGTCGTACCCCATAACGGACAGATTTGCAACATCGCTGCCCGGTTTAAGCGATTCGGGAACGGTTTTCACAAGGAACAGCCTGCCATTTTCCGCGAAATCGTCCATGTTGGGCGTGATGCTTTTTTCAAGCGGCGTAAGCCCCCCGAGCGATTCAATCGGCAAATCGGCACAGCCGTCCGTAAGTACAATTACATATTTCATATCTATCAGCCTCCCGAATATATTCTGATTCCTATTATATCAGCAAAAAACGCGCTTTTCAATAGATATTTTCAACAATTATACCGCAGCGGAAAAATGCCGCGTTGCCAATATACATAAATCGCGCGGTGCGTTTATGTGGAATAAGCTAATTGACATTCGCGGCAGGGGGGTATATAGTAATTATATCTGACGGAAAGCCGCTTTTTCGGCGGCTGACTGCAAGAAAGGGGAGATAATGATGGCGGTTTACAATCCGAAATCGCTTAAGGCGGAGGAGTTTATAAATGATGATGAAATCATGGAAACGCTCCGCTATGCGGAAGAAAACAAAAATAATATTGAGCTGATTGACAGCATTCTTGAAAAGGCGCGCCCCGTTAAAACGGCGAACGGAACGCATTGCGCAGGGCTCACTCACCGCGAGGCTTCCGTGCTGCTCGCGTGCGAAATTCCTGAAAAAATTGAGGAAATGTACAAGCTTGCGGAGGAAATAAAGCTTGCGTTTTACGGCAACAGAATTGTGATTTTCGCGCCGCTGTATCTGTCAAATTACTGCGTGAACGGATGCGTGTATTGTCCGTACCATATGAAAAACAAGCATATTCCGCGGAAAAAGCTCACGCAGGACGAGGTGCGCGCCGAGGTTATCGCGCTTCAGGACATGGGACACAAGCGTCTTGCCATCGAGGCGGGCGAGGATCCGAAAATGAATCCGATTGAATATATTCTCGAATGTATTGACACAATATATTCGATTAAGCATAAGAACGGTGCAATCCGCAGGGTGAATGTGAACATCGCAGCAACAACGGTTGAAAATTACCGCAGGCTTAAGGATGCCGGAATCGGAACATATATTCTTTTTCAGGAAACATATCATAAAAAAAGCTATCTGGAGCTTCATCCCACAGGTCCGAAGCACGATTACGATTATCACACCGAAGCAATGGACAGGGCAATGGAGGGCGGCATTGACGATGTCGGACTTGGCGTCCTGTTCGGCCTTGAAAAATACAGATATGAATTTGCCGGGCTTCTGATGCATGCAGAGCATCTGGAGGCGGTTCACGGCGTGGGACCGCATACGATAAGCGTTCCGCGCGTGAAAAGGGCGGACGATATTGACCCCGATGTGTTTGATAATGGCATAAGCGATGAGATTTTTGAAAAAATCGCCGCCTGTATAAGAATTGCCGTGCCGTATACGGGAATGATTATATCAACGCGCGAAAGCGAAAAGGTGCGCGGTGAGATGCTGCGGCTCGGCGTTTCACAGGTGAGCGGCGCGTCACGCACATCGGTCGGGGGATATACGGAAAAGGAACGTCCGCATGACACCGAGCAGTTCGATGTTTCCGATCAGCGCTCGCTCGATGATGTTGTCGGCTGGCTTATTGAAATGGGTCATGTTCCGTCATTCTGCACAGCGTGCTACCGCGAGGGCAGAACCGGCGACAGATTCATGAGCCTTTGCAAAAACGGGCAGATCCTTAACTGCTGCCACCCGAACGCGCTCATGACGCTTGCGGAATACCTCGTGGATTATGCTTCGGAAAAAACGCGCGCGGCAGGGTTTAAGCTGATCGATGATGAGCTTAAGAAGATCCCGAACGAAAAGGTTCGGGCAATTGCGGAAAAGAATATTGAGGAAATAAAAAATTCGAACAAGCGCGATTTCAGATTTTAAAATAAGCCGCGGCAGGGTTGATGAGCCTTGCCGCGGCTTTTGTGACATTGCCGCGTATTTTTGTGAAAAAAAGCTTGCAATTTATGTGGATATATATTATAATATATATCCGTTACGGGGTGTAGCGCAGCTGGTAGCGCGCCTGCTTTGGGAGCAGGATGCCGTGGGTTCGAGTCCCGCCACTCCGACCAAAAAAACCGATGCCGACCGACAGGGCGGTGTCGGTTTTTCAATTGGAAGGGACTCGAACCCTGAGAGGGCGAAAAGCGTGAAAAAAGCTGCCGGCGGCAGGTTTTTTAGCTTTTTGGTGCGCAGACGGGTACCGAAATGCGAAGCATTTGGGTCGTCAAGCAGTGGGGACGCGCAAAGCGCGGCGCCGTCCCGCCACTCCGACCACGTCGGAATGGGCTTTGCTCCATTCCGATTTTTCTTTACAGAAAAATCGGTCATACGCGCCGTCATTCCTCCTTTGTCGCAAAAAGGCACGCTCGGCTCGCCTGCAAGCGCTCACAACGGCTCACTGCCGCTACCACCTTTTTGCGAGTTGCGCCTGCGGCGCAAATACCCCGACAGGGTGGTGTCGGTTTTTCAATTGGAAGGGACTCGAACCCTGAGAGGGCAAAAAGCGTGAAAAAAGCTGCCGGCGGCAGGTTTTTTAGCTTTGGGGGGACAAAAACAGAGAGCTTCCGCCGTAAAAATGATTAAAAAAAATATAGTAATTTGCCGTGTGCTGTGATACAATAAAATGTAATAAAATATAAAGAGGCGCATAACATGATATTAAACGAATGGAAATTCAAGACGGATCTGCACGTTCATACGATGCCTGTCAGCTCGTGCGCGGAAATTGACGTTCCGACAACGGTTGCATATTATAAGGAACGCGGCTATGACGGGATTGTAATTACAAACCACTTCAACCGACTTTCATTTCCCGGGGACAAGCCGCGCGAGGAATGGGTTGAATATTATCTGAATGATTACCGCCTCGCGAAAAAAACCGGAGAGAAATGCGGGCTGCATGTTTGTCTCGGAATGGAAGCGAGATTCCCCGAAAATGCAAACGACTACCTTGTTTACGGAATTGATGAGGAGGACGTTTACCGCGCATTTGACTATATTGACGGAAGCTATGAGGAATTTTACAAGGGCTTTAAAAACGAAAAAAACGTGATTGTGCAGGCGCATCCGTTCAGAAACCATATGGAGCTGCAAAAGCTTGACCTTCTTGATGGGATTGAGGTTTATAACATGCATCCGAACCACAATTCGCGCGTCAGCATTGCGGCAAAGCTTGAAAGCGAGCACCCCGGAATGATTATCACCGGGGGCACTGATTTCCATCATGACGGGCATCAGGGAATGTGCGCCATGCGGACAAAGAAGCTGCCGGAGGATTCGTTTGAAGTTGCGGAAATACTTAAAAGCGGAAATTACTTTTTCGATATATGGGGCGACGCTGTTTTGCCGCACCGCTGGCAAAAAATAAACGGATGAAGGGTGAAAATATGAGCGAGATAAATTGCAGTATGGAATATCTGGAGCTTTTGTCAAAGGATTATCCGACAATTCAGGACGTTTGCTCGGAAATAATCAATTTGCAGGCGATTCTGAATCTTCCGAAGGGCACAGAGCATTTCATGAGCGATTTGCACGGGGAATATGAGGCGTTTCTGCATGTCCTCAAAAATGCATCGGGGGTCATAAAAACGAAAATTGACGACTTGTATTCAACAACCGTTTCCGAGCGTGACAGAAAGCTCCTTGCAACAATTGTTTACTACCCTCAGCAGGAGCTTTATTATCTGAAGCAGCAGGGACTTGCCGACAGCGAATGGTACAAGCTCACGCTTTACCGCCTTGTGGAGCTTTGCCGCGTGGTTGCTTCGAAATACACGCGTTCAAAGGTGAGAAAGGCAATGCCGAAGGAGTTTGCCTACATACTTGAAGAACTGCTGCACACAGTAAGCGATGAGGAAAACAAACACGATTATTATGCGCAGATTATAAATTCCATAATAAATGTCGGCTGTGCGGATTCATTCATAGTAGCGCTGGCTAATCTTATCAGACGGCTGACGATTGACCATCTGCACATTATCGGCGATGTTTTTGACCGCGGACCGAGGGCAGACATAATTATGGACGAGCTTATCAATTATCACTCGATCGATATGCAGTGGGGAAATCATGATATTGTGTGGGTCGGCGCTGCCGCAGGCAACGGCGCGTGCATAGCAAATGTGGTAAGGAACAGTCTCAGGTACAACAATTTCGATGTGATAGAAATCGGCTACGGAATTAACACGCGTCCGCTTGCGAATTTTGCGCTTGAAACCTACGGGGATGACCCGTGCGAGCGTTTTATGCCGCTTGATTCGCACAAGCATACGATAAAAAATCACGATGCGGTTCTTGCCGCAAAGATGCACAAGGCGATCTCCGTGATTCAGTTCAAGCTTGAAGGGCAGACGGTTGAACGCCATCCCGAATATAATATGAATGATCGCCGTCTGCTGAAAATGATAGACTACAAAAACAAGCTGCTGCGGCTTGACGGTAAGGAATTTCCCCTTGCGGACAGTCTGTTCCCGACGGTTGACCCCGAAAATCCGCTTGAGCTGACGGACGGGGAACGCGGAGTTATAGCGCAGCTGCGCAGGTCGTTTCTGCACAGCGAAAAGCTTCAGGAGCATATCCGCTTTATGATTAACAAGGGCGGAATGTATAAAATATTCAACGGAAATCTGCTGTTCCACGGCTGTATTCCGCTTGACGAAAACGGCAAAATTGATAAGGTCGGTTTCTTCGACCGCACCGTCGGCGGCAAGGCATATCTCGATATGGCGGACAAGTATGTCCGCGAAACATATTATGCAGTGCATGGGAAGGAAGAGGAGGACACGGATTTCCTGTGGTATCTGTGGTGCGGAAGCAAGTCGCCGCTTTACGGGAAAGAACGTGCAACCTCGTTTGAGGTGTACTTCACGGACGATGATGAAGTAAAAAAGGAAAAGAAAAACTACTACTATCAGTTTATCGAGCATGAAGAAACCTGCGATATGCTACTTGAAGAATTTGGGCTTGACAAACGCTCGGGGCATATAATCAACGGTCATGTTCCGGTAAGAACGGGGCGCGGAGAAAGTCCCGTCAAGGCAAACGGCAAGCTTTATGTGATTGACGGCGGTTTTTCAAAGCCGTATCAAGACACAACGGGAATTGCGGGGTATACGCTTATAAACAATTCCTACGGCTTTTCCATTACCCAGCATCAGCCGTTCACATCGGTTACGGATGTTATAGAAAATGAATTTGATCTCCATTCAAGCAAAATAATGATAGAACGCAATCTTTCCCGAAGAAAGGTAAGAGATACCGACACGGGCAGAGAAATAAGCCGCCGCATTAAAATTCTGACGGAGCTTCTGAATGCCTACAGAAAAGGTTACGTTCACGAGAAATAAAATGAGTCTGATGCCGCTTTGTTACAAACAAGGCGGCATATTTGTTACAAAAACCGCATAAAATATATTGTAAATTATGAAAAATGTTAAACAGTCATAAATGCCTTTATAATCGCAGGTATGAGCGTTTTAGATAACGGTTGTTTTCGTAATTATTACAAAATTATAACGAAATTTCGTAAAAATGCTTGACAAAATCGTTAAAATTGTTTATAATGTAAACACAAAAGGATGTGACATTTAATCATGAATTACAATACAAGGCTTAAATCGTTTATTGCTGCTGCTTCGGCAGCGGCAATGATTATCGTTGATTCAACAACCGCTGTTGCAGCGTCCATCAGCTACGGAAATGCTGACGATATAAGAATGAAGGCGCTTAACGAGTATCTTTCATCTGCACCCGTTGTACTCGCCTCAAATGACAGTGAACCGACAATAATCAAGCTTGCAAAGGACAGTCAGTCGCCTATAGGAAAGGTCACTTATGCTCCCGTTACGGAGCGTGAGGAGGTCGCTTTCGATACGGTAAAGAGAAAAAATGATCAGCTTGAAAAAGGGCAGACGGTTACTGTTCGTGAGGGCGTTCCCGGCGTTAAGGTGAAAACATATAACGTAAAATATGTTAACGGCGTTGAAACCGAACGGGAGCTTGCGGAAGAGTATGTTGAAACTGCTCCCGTTGATAAGATTGTTGAATACGGAAACAAGGCGCAGCAGGCAGTTGCGGCAAACGGCGGCACGTTCACCTATAAGTATGTTCTGACATGTGAAGCAACGGCTTACGATATGTCGCCCGCTCAGAACGGCGGCTACGGCGGAATCACGGCAACGGGAGTTCCGCTTGACAAAGGCGTTATTGCCGTGGATCCCAAGGTCATTCCGCTCGGCTCGCGTGTATATATAGAAGCGCTTGACGGAAGCTGGAGCTACGGATATGCCGTTGCGGCAGATACAGGCGGAGCAATCAAGGGCAACCGCGTTGACCTTTGCTACTATACGCGCTCTGAATGTATTCAGTTCGGGCGCAGAAAATGCCGCGTATATGTTCTTTAAATAATGAAACCGCAGATTCGTAAGAGTCTGCGGTTTTTCTGTTATGCCTAACGCCGCTGCGCGGCTGTTCCCCGCCGTTGTCATTTTACGGAGAACGAAAAAAGGACACTCTTCCGAATGTCCGAAAAATACTCGCAAAAAGGTGGTAGCGAAAGTGAGCCGTTGTGAGCGCTTGCAAGCGAACAGGCGAGCCGAGCGTGCCTTTTTGCGACAAAGGAGGAATGACGGCGCGTGTGACTGATTTTTCTGCAAAGAAAAATCGGAACGAAGCGAAGTCCGTTCCGACGTGGCTCCCCAAGTTGGACTCGAACCAACGACAACGCGGTTAACAGCCGCGTGCTCTACCGACTGAGCTATTGAGGAATATTTAACTGACAGGTGATATTATACTGCACATGATGGAAAAATGCAATACCTTTTCTCAAAAAATTAAAAAATTTTTTGAGAAAATATGAAAATTGTGCTTTACAAACGGAAAAATTTGTGATAGAATGTCGGCAGTTGAATGAGGTATCTTTAATTCGGTGCAGAGACATCGGCAAGATAGTGTTTTGAAGGTTCATTATGCCTTGTCTGTTTTTGTGCGGACAAGGTTTTTTTCTGCGGAAAATTTTCTGCGGAAAAGCGGCATTGCTTTCCGATACCCGTTCTTCAAAAAATATATGGGAGAGATTATTGTGGTAAAAAAGAAAAAGGTAAATGACGGCGCGATATATGACGCGCGTACGCTCGGAACCGGCAAAATGCTCATTCTCGGATTTCAGCACATGTTTGCAATGTTCGGAGCAACGGTGCTTGTTCCGCTTCTTACGGGGCTTGACATTGCAACAACTTTATTATTTGCAGGGCTCGGCACGCTTTTGTTCCACGTTATAACAAAAATGAAGGTTCCGGCATTTCTCGGTTCCTCCTTTGCATTCCTCGGCGGATATGCGGCAATTGCTCCGCTTGACGGAAAGGACGGCATGACGAATGTTCAGCTTCTTCCCTATGCCTGCATCGGCGTTGCCTGCGCAGGCGTGGTTTATCTGCTGCTTGCTGCCTGCATCAAGGCGGTCGGAGTGAAAAGAGTTATGCGCTTCTTCCCCCCTGTTGTAACGGGTCCCATCATTATATCAATCGGACTCGGTCTTGCAGGCAGTGCGGTTAATAACTGTAAGGCAAACTGGCTTATCGCTTGCTGCGCGCTTGCAATAGTAATCATATTCAACATCTGGGGAAAGGGAATGCTCAAGATTATCCCCATTCTTCTCGGCGTGCTCGGCTCATGTGCAATTGCGGCAATTCTTGCGCTTGTGTGCGGAAAAACAATAACGGCTGCCGACGGAGCGCAGTACATAGCGGCCGGCGGCGCTGAAGGCTTGAAGCTCTTCTCGGTATCGGCGCTTGAAAACTTTAAAAATGCTGCATGGATCGGCTTCCCGATTAAATTTGAAAGAACCGTTTTCGGCGGTGTTGATTTCAGCAATACTTCTCTTATAATAAGCGCAATTGTAGCAATCATGCCCATTTCGCTTGCAACAATGATGGAGCACATCGGCGATATCTCGGCAATCAGCTCGACAGTCGGCGAAAATTACATAGCAGACCCCGGTCTGCACAGAACGCTCACCGGTGACGGTCTCGCAACATCCATAGCAGCGCTTTTCGGCGCTCCTGCAAACACAACCTACGGTGAAAATACCGGCGTGCTCGCACTTTCGAGAGTTTTTGACCCGCGCGTAATCAGAATCGCTGCCTGCATGGCCGTTCTCCTTTCATTCTCTCCGAAATTTGCAGCTCTCGTTGAGCTTATCCCCACGGCGGTTATCGGCGGAGTGTCGTTCATTCTTTACGGAATGATTTCCGCTATCGGCGTAAGAAATGTTGTTGAAAATGCGGTTGACTTCACAAAGAGCCGCAATCTGATAATTGCTGCCGTTATTCTTGTGTCGGCGCTCGGTCTCGGAACGGTAACGTTCTCAATCGGCGGACTTGCAATTTCGCTTTCGGCGCTTGCCACCGCATCGATTCTCGGAATTGTTCTCAATGCAATTCTTCCCGGCAAGGACTATAATTTTGAGGCTGAAACGCCCGAGCAGGCAAAAACGGGCGTAAGCTTTGAGGTTTAACAGGTATTATACTGATAATGACGGGGCTGTGAAACTGTTGCAGCCCCGTTCGGTTTTACTGCAAAACGGAGGTGGCTCGGCAATGGAATTTAAAGCGGAAATATTTGATGAAAATGCTATTGCAAGGACAATTAAACGAATATCGCACGAAATACTTGAAAAAAATGAAAGCACGGACGGACTGTGCCTTGTCGGAATAAAAACGCGCGGCATGCCGCTTGCGGAAAGGATTGCCTCCTGCATTTATTCAATTGAAGGAAAAAACATTCCTGCCGGAATGATTGACATTACTTTTTACAGGGATGATCTGACGCATGTGTCGGGAGACGACCCAAATGTCAACCGGGCGGCGCTCCCGTTCGGCATAGAGGGAAAGAACGTTATCATTGTTGACGATGTTATCTACACCGGCAGAACCGTGCGCGCCGCAATGGATGCGCTTGTAAAAAACGGACGCCCTTCAAAAATTCAGCTCGCCGTGCTGGTTGACAGAGGCCACAGGGAGCTTCCGATACGCCCCGATTATGTCGGAAAAAATATTCCGACATCAAAAGAAGAGATCGTTCGGGTCACACTTTCGGAGACGGACGGCGCCGATAGGGTAGAACTGTACAAAAGATAAAAATATAATATGCGCATAACTGTGCAAAGTGCCTCAAAAGCCTAATATAATGGCGTTTAGAGGCATTTTTGTTTTAGACATGCAAAATCCACAAAAGAAAATATATAAATTTGTACAATAAGTGTATTTGCAATTTCAAAAACATATGCTACAATATAGATAATATAAAATAAGGTATCAGGGAAGATTTTTAGGAGGTCATTTCATGGCAAGTTTACAGTTAAAGAATATTTATAAAAGATACGCGGGCGGCGTTACTGCCGTTTCCGATTTCTCGCTTGACATTGCCGATAAGGAATTTGTTATTCTTGTCGGACCGTCGGGCTGCGGAAAGTCAACAACTCTGCGTATGATTGCCGGTCTTGAGGAAATCAGCGAAGGTGAGCTTTACATAGGCGATAAGCTTGTGAACGATGTTGCTCCCAAGGACAGAGATATTGCAATGGTTTTCCAGAACTATGCTCTTTATCCACATATGACAGTATATGATAATATGGCTTTCGCCCTCAAACTCAGAAAAGTGCCAAAGGACGAAATCGACAAAAAAGTAAGAGAAGCTGCTAAAATCCTTGATTTGGAACATTTATTAGACAGAAAGCCAAAGGCTCTTTCCGGTGGTCAGCGTCAGAGAGTTGCTATGGGTCGTGCCATTGTACGTTC
>CAJJUC010000018.1 GCA_905195005.1 uncultured Eubacteriales bacterium
GACAGCACGCTTAACAAATGGGCATTTATTGACCAGGCGGACACGGAGAACGGAAACACGGCTTCGGCAATCATCCGCGTTGAAAAAGGTAAAAACTTTAAGGGGCGGCTGATATATTTCGCAAGAGACGGCTTCGGCAATGCAACTGATCAATCCGTCCGCGATATAAATATTGATAATGAAGATACTGCCTGCCGGATCGAAACGGAAAGCGATTCATCTGTTCCGCACCGTAACTACAAAATAACGGTGAGCACGAACAGCAATAATAAGGTGGAGTATCTCTGGAAGGATTCGAAGAACAATCCCATAACGAAATATGAAAAATACACCGGCGGAATTAACACCGCCGATAATGCCGCGACAAGCGCACTCAACGGAGCATATACGCTTGTATGCAAAATAATTCCGCCGTCGGGTGAAAAAAGCGCTTCCTACACGGAAAAAACGTTCTCGTTTGACAATGAGGGTCCGGCAATAAGCGTGCGCAGCCTGACGCCGGATACCTGCAAGGCGTTTCAGACCGTTTCCGTCTTTGTGACGGACGCTTCGGGAGTGACCGAGGGGTTTGCGTCGGTTGTGAATCCCGACGGAACGCCTGTTGAAGGCTTTGAGGAATTTGCGCTGGCGACAGCCGACGGAGCAATTTCGCAGAATATTAATATAGGAAGTATTCCGAACGGAGCTTATGCGCTCAAGGTGCGCGCAGCCGACAAAAACGGGATTGAAACGTCCGCAGTTTCGGAAAGCTTCGGCATAAGGTGCGAAAAACCCGAAATCACGGCTTCGATTGTGACCGATAAGCAGTATAACGAAAAAGCGCTGACAGCTTCGTCCGATATCACGGTTTCCGTTAAGGCTTCGGAAAGCTTCAAAAATGCGGCGCAGATGAAGAATCAGGCAATTTACTGCCGAATCGGCGAGAGCCTTTCAACGCTCGGCAATTGGGTGAAGATAGGCGATGCGGCGGCGAACGGTGACATTATCACCGCGGAGCTTAACACAAAGGCGCCCGTTTCCAGCCTTCCGGACGGAAGAAATGTGCTTTATATTCAGGCGGCAGTATTTGACGCTGACGGAAACACCTCCAAAATAAATGCCGAAACGGTTTGGTCGGGAGAGCTTGAGTTTTATCACGATGAAACGGCGCCGCAGTCCAGACTTGTGATTGAAGATAAGCACACCGCCGAAAGCATAAGCGGAAAGGTTTATCTCAGCGACAATCTTGACAGCGAACTGACGCTGACATCCGACAGCTCGGCAATAAAGATTGAAAAAGCGGAGAATGAGCGGAATGTGTTCAGCATAACGGTAACGGAAAATGTTGACAATGCAAAGCTCCGCGCAAAGGACGCCGCCGGCAACACTTCGGAAATTCCCGTAACGATAAAGGGTATTGACAGAGAAGCGCCGACAGCGGATATAAGCATTTCGCACGCGGCGGCAGGCGCAAGAACGGACGCGCAGGCAGCGCTCACCGTAAACGGTGTTAAAGGCGACGGCGTTCTGATAACCGCTGTCAGCGAGGAAGATTATAAAACATATATATCAAACGGAAAAATTGACGGTAAGCTGTTTGAAAAATCAACGGATGATAATATCACAATAATGCAAACGCGCGAGGAAGAAGGCTTGTGGGACGGCGAAAAGAACCTGACCTACAGCGTTCGCGCAGCCGGACTGACGGGAAATTACTTTATCTGCATACGCGCGGAGGACAGCGTTGGGAACACGGCGGATATAATTTCCTCCGAGCCGCTTTCGCCGAAGGACGCGGAGCTTTCGCATGAATTTACGATCAATCCCATGAAAGCGGGCAAAAAGTCAATTGTTAAAGTGAAGTTTAACATGCCCGTTTATGTTCTTCCGCAGGATAAGATAAGAACAAAGGCGGACGACACTCTGATTGACCCAGCAGGACTGACGGAGGCGGAGAAAATTACCGAAACCAATCTTGCTCTTGCAAAATCGCTCGGCGGATTTTATTCGCAGGATTATTCGTTCACGATTGAGAAAAACGGCGAATATATGCTTTACACCGCGGACGATATCGGCAGAACAAAGCTTGTTCGGCTGAAAGCTGAGGGAGTTGAGTTTAACTCCACCGGCGGTCTTAAGGCGGAAATTTATGACGGTGAAACGCTCATCACGGATTACAGCCTTGTAAATCCCGATAATTATCCGAAGCTTGTCATAACGCCCGAAAAAGCAGGCAAGAATCTTGCCCCGCTTCCGTCGCTTGATAAGCCGCAGAACGGTCTTGAGTTCTCGGAGGAGGAGTCGGAGCACGGAGCAAGCGACAGCACATACACCAAGCTTGTCTATACAATAGTTCCCATTGCAGATGAGAATTATCAATTGGCAAAATCAACGGAAAGACTGATTGAGGTTTACATATTTGATGAAACCAATACCGAGCCGTCAACGTGGAGTCTTGAGAGCCTTGTGCTTGACGGAATTGATAACACGCCTCCCGAAACAAGCGTGCGTGTAACGCCCGAAATATTTGTGTTCGGCAACGACGATTACGGTCACCCCGAAAGAATTGTTCCGACTGCCGGAGAGGTTATGTTCTATGTAACCGCGCAGGACGCGGAGAGCGGAATCGGGAAAATCAAGCTGCTCAGCGAGTATAACGATGAAACACAATCGGAGATACTTGTTGAAGCTCCGCTTGACAAAGACCACAGCGAAGAACCGTGGAGCTGGGACGGCGCGCAGTACAATATTCCCGTAAAAATCGATTATTACGGAGATACCGACCCCAAGAGCGTAAAAATGATACGCTATACCTTCAGCGATAATTACAGAATCAATGCGGTTGAGGTTGAAAACAGGTCCGGAAACAGATCATGGGCAATGCTCAACTTTATGGAAGGTCTCGGAACAAGGGGTGCGATCTGCAAGCTGGAGCTTGAGGAAAATAAGGATTACAAGCTTAAGTATTATTATCTGAACAGCAATGACGAATGGATTGAAATTCCCGACCCGACAGATGAAAAAACGTTCTACAAAAAGGCAAAGGTTGTGCTTGAGCCGATGACGGATTACGGAGACGACCAAACAAGATGGGAAATCGGCGACCGTGAAATCCGCGTGCTGAACAACAACGGTTTGTTTGAAAAAGAGCTTGATTCATTTGAGCGTTCGTTTACCTTTAAAATAAAGGATAAGTTCGGATATACGAAGGATGTCCGCGCGGACGCACTCGATAATTTCGACTGCGAACCCGGAGAAATCAGTTACACCTTGTCCGAAACGGGTAAAACAAACAAGGACATCAAGCTCACCGTCACCGCAGCGGACGAAAAGAGCGGCGTCGGCAATGTTATGCTTGTTTCCGCAAAGGGCGCCGTTGAGTTGACTGAAAACGGCGGAGCTTATGAGTATGACATAACCGAAAACGGAGTTTACAGCATTGTTATGCTGGACGGCGTGGGAAATAAAACCTCAAAGAATTTCAGCGTCGGAAATATTGACAAAACCGTTCCCACGGCGGAGGTTGAGTACAGCACCGATAAGGTAACCTCGCGCCCGGTGAGCGCGTCACTCACATTCTCAAAGCCGAATGTGCGCATTACGAGAATTGAGTATAATCCGTCAGGAACGCTGCGTGCGTCCGACTACAGTGTGAATTACACAACCTCGGTTATAACATTCACAAAAACCGGAACGGTTGACGTATACTTCGAGGACGAATTCGGAAACGAGGGAGTGCGCGATGTAACTGTCGCAAATATTGACACAACGCCCCCGGCGCTTGAAGCTGTTATGACCCCGAACCCGAACAAAACCGAGGTCAGCGTGAGGTTTGACAAGGCGAAAAATTCAGAGACGGGCGAAGCAATCGACAAACGGCGCGAGCTCGGCGATGTTACGGTTGCATACGGAGGAATCGCCCGAAAAGCCGATACGGCGGAATTTGTGTTCTGTGAAAACGGCTTCTACACCTTTAAAACGTATGACGATGAGGGAACATCGGCTTTCCTGACCGTTGAGATAAAGGATATTGACACAAAGGCGCCCGTAATCACGCAAGTGAGATGGAGCTATGAATACGATGTGCTTGAAAGCGGCGCATGGCAGACGAAAACGCATAACGGCTCGGTAACGCCGTCAAAGGCAGGCTATATTATCGCGTCCGATGTGAATCCCGTGACAAACCAGGATGTTACGGTCACGGTTGTTACCGATGATGAGACGAGAAATGCCGGAAGCAGCGGAGAATTTGCAAAGGAAAACGAAAAGGTATACAGCGACAACGGGCTTTACATATTCAATATGGAAAAATCAAACCTTCTCACTGATTCGTACGGCGTTGACGTTGAAATCATCGACAGGATTCCGCCGGTTATTGACCTTTTCGGCAAGAATGAGCTTGTGTTCTATGAAAACAGCTCCATCGGCGAGGCATATAACCGCGACATGCTTGAAAAGCCGGGCGTTGCGTTCAAGGCGTTCGACGCTTTCGGAAAAGGAACCGATTTGAACGGAGCGGTTTCAATCGATTGGGGCGGCTTCGACCCGAGCGATATAAACAAGAACACATTTGATTCCGGGAAGCCTTATACAATCACCTATTCCGTTTCCGATAAAGCGCATAACATCACAGAGGTTAAGCGCACGGTGCGGCTTGTCGGCATGCATGATACTGTTGCATTCGTAAACGGAAGTCTTCCCGACGCGTCCGGCAGATGCGAGGTTGAGGGCGATAAGGTGACTGTGAGTCTTAAGAACATTTCACCGAGCGCGGCTGTATATGTTCGCCGCATGAGCGGACTTAAAACAATGGGTCAGATGAAAAAGAGTGAGACAGTTGTTCCGCGTGACGAAAACGGCAGCTTCACCGTAACGGGACTTTCCGAAGGCTGGCACACATTCTATGTTCAGACGGATAAGCGCGATTACTTTGTGCTTCAGGTTTACATCTATATTTAAGGAGGGACAGCAGGAATGAATATCTGTAAAAAATTACTGTCGTGCATACTTGCGGCAGCAATGCTGCTGACGCTTGCTCCGGCTGCATTTGCTTCCGAAGCGGCACAGTACAGCATCACAAACGGGTATTTAACATATACTTTCAATGCCGATACGGGCGGTTTCGCAATCGAAACCGCCGAGGGCAACCCGAAAAAGATACTCGATAATAACATTCCCCTCCTTTATGCCGAGGATAAAACGCACAGTAACGGCACATCGTTCATAACGGTGCGTGTTGGGGATAAGGACTATATTTTCGGTCAGGATTACGGCTTTTTCGGGATTGATTCAAAGCTCGGAACGCCGACCGTCAGCGAGGAAGGCAGACTGCTGACGATTCCGTGGACAATAAAGGGGATAACCGTAACGCTCAAGGCAGCTCTCGGGCAGGACGCTGACAGCGATATAACGGGAAACGTCGGTCTTTCGTTTGAGGTTAAAAACGAGAGCGGCAAGGATGAAAACGTGAGCGTGCGCCTGCTTTTGGACACAGCGCTCGGAAACGAAATCGACGCACCTTATTTTGTGGTTGATACCGATATTAAACCGACGATGACGGAATCCGAATATGCGGGCGATGAGCTTCCGCAGCAGATTCGCTGCGTTGATTCGCTGTCAAAGCCGTCAAAGCTTTCGTATATTCTTACAAAGGGCTGGAACGGCGGAGTGACGGCTGACAGGGCTGTTATCGGTCACTGGGCCAACATGGCGAATACAAGATATGATTACAAGCCCGACCGTTACTGCGATTTCACCAACTATTCAAACGACCATCGCATACCCGACAGCGCAGCCGCACTATACTGGGAAAACAAGGCGCTGAAAAACAGTGAAAGCTTTTGCGGCGAGCTGCTTTACGGCGTGGGCAACTTTTCGAAAAACACGGATGACAATGTCGGCATTAACATTACAGCCGGGCGCGTTGAGCTTGCGGACGATAAAAAGTCATATAAGAATGACGGAATAATCGACGTTACGGTAGAAATCGACAATACGGTTGACGGCGCTGTGAAGCTGACAAACGCAATGATTCGCCTGACGGTTGACGAAAAGGAATTTTCTGTTATCGAGGGTGACGCAGCTGCCGTTCATAAGGAAATAGGCAGCGAGGTTGTTACAAAGCAGTATAAACTTAAGGCGGTTCCGCAGGCGGAGCTGACGGCAGGCACAATCTATGTTTCACTGACGGCAACGCAAACGCTTGCGGACGGCACTGAGGCAGATTTTGAATCCGCCGCGGAAAGAAGCGTTATTCTCCGTTCAACGGAGGGCAAGCTGCCCGATGTGCAGATGAATAAAATCAATCCCAAAATTGTGTACACAAGCGGCGAAAAAGCCGTTACCGTTTCGGGAAAGATGAAAGCGTTCAAAGCTCTTAAGGAAAATCAGGGCTGGGATTTAAGACTGATTCACGAAACAACCGGCGAATCGGTGCTGATTAAAAAGAGCAATATTTCGTTCCTTGACGATTCGTATGAAAACATGAGCTTTTCAACGGGCGAGGAGCTTACCGTCGGAAGCTATAAGCTTGTATTTGAATTTACGAATCCGCAGCTGATTGCGGATCTTGGGAAAAGCATAACCTGCCCTCAGAAGCTTCAGGTTTCGGCAGATCCGAAGTACAAGCTGAAAATGTACGGAACGATGGCGCTTGTCCGCACAACGGACAATAACAAAACCGATTACGATTTCTTTGCCTTTGAAAACGAGGGCGATTACCTCAGCTTTTATAAGGGTAAAACCGAAAAAACGGGGCTGCTTAACGGCGGTAAGATAAAGTACAATTTCGGTGAAGAAAAAGCAATCGGGAAGCACGAGATTATCCTTACGGTTCGTGCGAATCTGCGCGAAATGACAAGAAAGTCGGGCGAAAATACCGAAACCTACTGGCAGGCATCGTATTCCGACGGCGATATTATAATCAATAACATGCTTTCGTATGAGGGCGAAAAGCCGCTTGAAATTTATAAAAACGGCGATGAATATACCGTTAAGGGTGACGGACTTATCAAGGTTGTCAACTCCATTAACGTTTGGAGAAGCAAATGGAGCTTCTCGGTTAATAAAGGAATGGTGACCTCGCTTGACGGCGAACGCCTTGAGAAAAAGGGTGAATATGCCCTCGGCAGCAAGCCGCTTCAGCTTTCACTTGACGGCGCCGCAACGATGATTCAGTCTGTCGGCGGCTTCCTTGTCGATTTGAAATTCGGCGAAATGAGCTCTAAGTGGCACGATGGCGGCGATGGAATCGTGACCTACGGAATAGGCTTCGGCGGCTCAATCAGTATCCCGATAAGCGCAAAGAAAAAGAACACCGACCTCACTGCCGATCAGGAGGATATGAGCGAGGAGCTGAACAATCTTTTTGATGAAAGCTTAACTGCGGATCAGGAAGATATGTCGCTTGAAATGAACAACCTGTTTAACGAAACGCCGAAAAAAACATCGTCGGGAGCAAAGCTCACAAAGGACACAAATCTTTCCGAGGGGCAGCTGTCAGCCGAGATCAACAATGTTCTTTTCGGCGAAAACGGAAATGTTGAAAATGGCGCGGTAAAGGTTGATTCAACAGGCTTTATCGGAATTGACGCCAAGACAACGCTTGCGCTTCCGAAGGACGTTTTGGGATCGCTCGTTTCGAATTCTCCCGGAATATATGCGAGCGTGACGATTAACACAATCGAAAATATTTATCAGCTTGACGTCGGCGTTAACATCAAGGTTATCGAATGTGAGGGAACGCTCGCGTTCAAAGAGGTTAAGGTAAAGGGCAAGGATAAAATTCTCCCCGACAAGATTGAATTTTATGTCCGCCAGGGGCTGAAAATTCCGCTGGCGCCGCCCGTGCTTTACATGACGGGTCTCGGCGGCGGAGTCAACGAGCTTGCCGATACCATCGGCGGACAGTTTGATTCGCTTCCCCCTATAACGATTCTTCTTTTCACAAGGCTTGAGGCGATTGAAACGCTTATCGGTGATTTCAATGCGCGCGTAAGTCTTGAAGGAATGTCGCTCACGGGTGATATGAAGCTGAAATTTTCCGATAAGCTGCTTGATCTTAATGCAGGAATCTACGCCAAGTGGATTGAACCGTGGGAGCTTAATCTGTACGGAAACGTAAGCATCATTGACGGACTTATTAAGGGCGGCATAACGATAAACATTGCGGACCATTACTTCTACGGATACATATTTGCAAGCATCTGCATCCCCGACAGCATCCCGTTTGTCGGCGGCAAGGAGCTTGCAGGCGTTGAAGCGGCGGTATCGCACGAGTTTATCGGCGCAAATATAAAGATAATCGGCATACGCTTCGGCGTTATCTATTACTGGGGCGGAAATGTTTCGTTCGGCAAGAATATTGACCTCAGCGCACCGAAAAAGGGCGACGGAACGCAAAATGCAATGATGAGCCTTGAATCGGGAGATATGATAGGCTGCTACGGCACAAACGTTCATCGGCTTGCGGCAACGCCGATTTTGGCAAACGGCGGAATCAGCCTGCTTTCTGCGGAGAAGTCGGCAAGCATTGAGGTTAAAAACGCAGCCGGAAGCAACGCTTTGCTGCTTGAAATTCCGTTCACCGGAACGGGCACTCCCGAGCCGGGTGAAATAACGCTTAAAAACCCGTCAGGCAAAACCGTCCTGACTGTCGGCGATGATGGCAAAGGCAACGGAAACATGCTTGTTCAGGAACGCGAGGACGGCAATTACATATATGTGACAGTAACCGAGGCTGATAAGATTGAAAACGGAATATGGACGGTTACTTACACAACGGAGAACATAAGCATAGGCACATTCGTGATGAACCGCGTTGACGATATTGCTGAAATCACTTCGTGCGCGGCAGCCCATGCCTCCGATGAGGACTACAATATCGACGCGTCATGGAGCATAAAAGGCGGAGCCGAACAAAGCGGCACAATCGATGTTTATCTGACAGAGGATAAGGACGTTCTCTCAAAGATTAAAACAAGCACAAACAAGGGCGATTCGCTCGGAACGAATATTCTTCATAAGGATTACGATAAAATCAGCTCGGGCAGCGAGAAAATAACGCTTCCCAAAACGATGCCGAGCGGAGCATACTATGTTGTTACAACGCTTTCAACCTCGGAGGGAATCAGCCTTGCAATAACCGACGCCCCGATTAAATTTAAAAATCCGAGCCTTCCGAAGCCCGTTAAGAGCGCGCATATCAACTACGGCGGAAACGGAAATCTTTTCGTTAAGGTTGAAGACGCCGACTCTCCCGACTACACACACTATATTGCTGAAATTGTTTCCGAGGACGGAACTGTTCTTCAGAACAACATCGGACAGTTTGAGCGGGGCAAAAACTTTGTGTTCGGAAAGGAAGCCGGGCTTGAGGTCGGAAAAACCTATCATGTGAACATCAGAACGCTTAACGAAAAATATGAAAAGCTCGGCGAAGAGTACAAGACGGTTTACTATTACGGTGACGACATCGTTCGCTCCGATTCGTTCACGCTTGAAGAAAAGCACACCGTTATGCCGAAGCTTGAAAGCGTTAAAGCAAACTTTGACACATTGAAGGAATATATCAGCCAAAACAGCGTGACGGTTGAATATACCTTCAGCGAACCGGTATTTGTTGAGCTGTCGATTAACGGCGGACAAAAGGCATACAGCGGCGGTCTGTTTAAAAAGGACTGGCAGTTCACGCTCGATGACCTTGAGGACGGCGATTATATCATCGATTTCACAGCGTATACCGAAACGAAAAACCATATCACGGGCAGCGATTCCGCTCTTGCTGACGCACAGCTCGGATTCACGGTTGACACCTCCGCACCGGTGCTTTCACTCAGCAGAAAAACGGCTGACAGTGTTGAGCAGGACGGCGGCGCAGTTAAAGCAATCTTCGGAGCAAACACCGTTATGACGGACGAAAACGGAAACTATACGATTGAGGGACTTACGGAAAAATCGGCAAGCTTCACCGTTGACGGAGCGGAAACGGGAATAACAAGGGCGGCAAACGGAAGCTTTATTTATAACGGAACGCTTACGGACGGAGAATCCTTTAAGCAGCATACACTCTGTGCGGTTGACAATGCAGGAAACAAGAGCGAGGCCGTTGTTTCCGTAATAAGAAAAGGCGCATTCTCGCTTAAGGAAATCGAAATCCGAAACGGTGATAATGAGATTCCGCAGAGTAACGGCGAAAAGAAGGTAAGCGTCCGAAACGGTCAGACGGTTTCGCTCACTGCATGGGCAGTGACAGAGGACGAAAAACGCATCAGACTTGAAAACGACGCTGTTCTTTGGAACGTACTATACAGCAAAAACAATGTTTCCGTCAGTGACGGAATGCTGACGGCGCTTGCAGCCGGTGAAACGGCTGTCAAGGTTAAGCTGAAAACGGCTGATATTGAATTGAGCGGCGGCGATGTTGCATCGGGTGGACTTTCCGACTATACGATTGTCGAAATCGGCAAAAATTCAAAGGGCGATCTTGCGGATAAAATCAGAGAAGCAGAAAATGCACTTGCAGCAAATCCGTCGGCTTCGGAGGATAAGAAGCAGGCGCTTTCCGATGCAATCGATGCGGCTAAAAACCTGCTTAACAATCCCTCGGCAACGGAAGAGGATTACACAAACGGAGTTACAGCGCTCGACAACGCAATTTCCGTTTTCAACAGAACCGGTTCGGGAAGAGGATCATCGGGCAGCCGCACAAAAGCGCTCTACGCAGTTAATATTCTTCCGTCCGAACACGGCAAAGTAAGCGCTTCAAGCAACAAGGCATACAGCGGCTCAAGCGTAACAATAACGGCTGTTCCCGATGAGGGCTATGCGGTTGAAGATATACTTATCAACGGCAAATCGGTCGGCCGTGCCGAGGTTTACACGGTTCAGTCAATTTCGGAGGATATTAACGTTCAGGTCATTTTCGGAGAAAAATCGGATCTTCCGTTTACTGATGTTCTGAAAACAGATTGGTTCAGCGACTATGTGAAATATGTTTATGACAACGGTTTGTTTAACGGTGTTTCAGATACGCTGTTTGCGCCGAATACGGAGATAACGCGCGCAATGATGGTTACGGTGCTTCACCGTGCTGACGGCGCACCGGAGGCGGCAGAGGCAAGCAGCTTTGAAGACGTTCCGGCGGACGCATACTATGCAAAGGCTGTTTCATGGGCGCAGAAGAATAATATTGTGCTCGGCATAAGCGACGAGCAGTTTGCGCCCGATGAAAATATCACGCGCGAGCAGATTGCGGCAATTATATACCGCTATGCAAGGTACAAGGGGCAGGATGTGAGCGCGGCGGAAAAAACCGATATTACAAGCTACTCGGATTACAGTGAAGCTTCGGATTATGCCCTCGGAGCGCTTGCCTACGCAGTGGGCAGCGGCATCATGAAGGGAAGAACCGACACAACGCTTAATCCCAAGGATTATGCAACGCGTGCCGAAATCTCGGCAGTAATGCAAAGGTTCTTAGGCCTATAACATAAACGGCTGCGGCAAAAGTCACAACCCGATAAGGAAGTATTGGTTTTGAACGCCGTTCTTTAAGTTTATACTTCGTAAACAGGCAGCCGTATACGTCAGTATTACGACTGCCTGTTTACTTGTCTAAATCTTAAATTCCGACCTTCAAAACTGCTTTGCACCCTGTAAACAATATTTTTTGATGAAGTTCAAGGCAAAAAAGCGAGTAATCCTGTCGGATTTCGAGCCTTTTTTAACGCTGAAATTCGCAAAAAAGATGTTTAGCAGGGCAATACTTCCTTACCGGGCTGTGGCTAAATGCGATTGCATTTTGCTACAGCCCCCCTGCTTTTACAAGAGGATAGGAAAAAGCTTTGGAATTATGCCTCCGTTTATTCACAGAAAACGTGCTTTCCTATGGTGCAGATTATATTACGTGAACGAATCCATTTGTTCGTTGCCGTGACGGGATTATAATAATATATTGCGCCGCCTGTCGGATCCCAGCCGTTAAGCGCGTCACGCGCGGCACGGTGACTGCTTGCATACATCTCCGCGTTTATCTGACCGTCATCAACGGCGGTGAATGCTCCGCGCTGATATACAACGCCCGAAATGGAGTTTGGGAAAGACGGGTGGTCAACACGGTTCAGCACAACGGCGCCCACGGCAACCTGACCCTCATAAGGTTCTCCGCGCGCTTCTCCGTTTATAACCCTCGCAAGCAGTTCAATGCTTGCGTCGTTTGGTGAAGCGCTTTGTCCGCTGCCGGAGGATTCCGAGAAAATTCCCATTGCATTAAGCGTTTGCTTGCCTGCAACACCATCGGCGGTCAACCCGTTTTTGCGCTGAAAGCTTTTTACTGCATTTTCCGTCTGCCAGCCGAATACGCCGTCAACCGAGCCGCTGTAATAGCCCCAGTTTTTCAGCTTTGTCTGGATTTTTTTAACCTCCTCGCCGCGTGAGCCGCTTTTGGAAACTGCGGACGCGGTTATAACGGACACTGAAAGAATCACCAGTCCTATGAGGAGCATTATATTGATTTTCCTGCGTTTCATACATATACCTCCGCATAAAAAAATAGCATCTGCGAGTATTATTCACAGATGCTTACTTTTTTATGCGGAAAAAATGTTATTTTATTACTCTTACTCTGATAACCCCGTCAATCCCGGCAATTTCGGAGGCAGCGGAGGCAGCGTCGCCGTCCGTGTCGATAATCGTGCAGGCATAATCGCCGCGGCTCTTGTTCATCAGATTGTCAATGTTCATGTTCTTTCCCGAAACCGCTGCCGTTATTCCCGTAAGCATGTTCGGAATATTTTTATGCAGAACGGTGATTCTGACGCCGCCGCTGCGCGGAAGCTCACAGTTCGGGTAATTCACGGAATTAACAATATTTCCGTTTTCCATATAATCGATAAGCTCCTTTGCCGCCATAACCGCACAGTTATCCTCGCTTTCGCTTGTGGAAGCTCCGAGATGCGGAATCGCAACAACGTTTTCAAGCCCGAGAATGTCGTCCGACGGGAAATCGGTTACATAGCAGGAGAGAAGTCCGACCTCAAGCGCGGATTTAAGCGCCTGAGAATCCACAAGTCCGCCGCGCGAGAAATTAAGAAGCTTTGCGCCCTTCTTCACAGCCGACCTGAACAGCTCCGCATTGAACATGCCCTTTGTGTCGGGCGTGAGCGGAAGATGAAGCGTGATATAGTCCGCTTCGGCAAGCGCTTCCTTCAAATCCGATTTAATCACGGTGTGGCGGTCAAGACCGAGCGCCGCTTTTACCGAGATATACGGGTCATAACCGATTATATCCATGCCGAGGTGGTGCGCCGCGTTTGCAACGAGTACGCCGATTGCGCCGAGACCGATAACGGCAAGCTTTTTGCCCCTGATTTCGCAGCCGGCAAAATTGCTTTTGCCCTTTTCAACCGTTTTTCCGACCTCGTCACCGTTACCCTTAAGCGTTTGCGCCCACTGTATTCCGCCGACAATATCTCTCGATGCAAGCAGAAGTCCTGCAAGCGTGAGCTCCTTAACGGCGTTTGCATTTGCACCGGGAGTGTTGAAAACAACAATGCCCTTTTCGCTGCATTTGTCAATCGGAATGTTATTCACGCCTGCGCCTGCGCGCGCAACTGCGGCAAGATTTTCGCCGAGCTCCATGTCGTGCATGTTAAAGCTGCGCAGAATAATGCAATCGGGATTTTCGCAGTTATCGCTGATTGCATATTTTGTTTTATCAAAATTGTCAAGACCGCATTTTGCGATTTTGTTAAGAGTAAGCAGATTATACATTTACATTTCCCCTTATCTATTATTTTTTTCAAATTCGCGCATAAAGTCAACCAGCGCCTGAACGCCCTCAACCGGCATTGCGTTGTAGATGCTTGCGCGCATTCCGCCGACGGTTCTGTGACCCTTGAGGTTTACAAAACCGGCTTCCTTTGCTTCCTTTATGAATTTTGCGTTAAGCTCATCACTGCCGGTTATAAACGGAACGTTCATCAGCGAGCGATCCTCTTTGACAACCGTTCCCTTAAACATTTCGGAATTATCGAGGAAATCATAAAGAATTGACGCTTTTTTCTCATTCACTGCCTGAACAGCCTTAACGCCGCCCTGTTCCTTTATCCATTCGAAAACAAGCTTCATGATATAAATGCCGTATGTCGGCGGTGTGTTGTAAAGCGAGTTGTTGTCCGCATGAATCTGATAATTGAACATTGTCGGGCAAATATCCATCGCGTTTCCGATAAGATCTTCGCGCACAATGACAAGAGTTACGCCTGCCGGACCGAGGTTTTTCTGAGCGCCTGCGAACAGAAGACCGAATTTTGAAACGTCAATTTCCTCGGACATAACCATTGAGGAAATATCCGCAACGAGCGGAACGTCACCCGTTTCGGGAAGATTGTTCCACTTTGTTCCGTAGATTGTGTTGTTCATGCAGATATAGAAATAATCCGCGTCCTTTGAAAAGGTTGATTTATCAAGCTTGGGGATATACGAAAAGGTTTTGTCGGCAGACGATGCAACCTTGTTCACCGTTATGTAACGCTCTGCCTCCTGCGCCGCCTTTTTCGCCCACTGACCCGTGATAACAATATCGCACTTTTTATTCTTGTTGGCAAGGTTCATCGGAATCATCGCAAACTGACTTGAACCGCCGCCCTGGAGGAAAAGAACCTTGTAATTATCCGGGATATGCATAAGCTCTCGCGCAAGCGCCTCCGCACCCTTTATAATATCGTCATAATCCTTGCTGCGGTGGCTCATCTCCATAACGCTCATGCCGCTCGAACCATACTCAAGCATCTCACTCTGAGCTTTTTTAAGAACCTCAAGCGGAAGTGCGCTCGGTCCTGCGGAAAAATTGTATACTCTTGCCATTCAAAACAGCCTCCTTAAATATAACTGATACTATTATACTCCTTATTGGTGAAAGTGTCAAACCGTTTTTCGGTAATTTTTTACCGTTTTTGCTCCTTTGGATTATATGCGCCCTAAATATTGATTTTTTTCCGTGCCTATGTTATAATAAGTTTATCAAAGGAAGGGGAGGTTTTACCATGAAGCAAAACGGAGCCGAAAAATTATTCGCGCAAATGACCGACCGGGCTTATGCCGAGCTTGCCGACCTGCCTGAGGACAGGCTGTACGATGAACTTCCCGACGATGACGATTACCTTATTGACGAGGGGAAGGATGCGGAATATTACGAAAACCGCAACACCAAGGGCTATGGCTTGACGGACGGAAAAATCTTCACACAATAATTGCAAGAGACTGCGGCAAAATGGAATTTCATTTTGCCGCAGTTTCTTTAATAAGCGCAAATCACAATAGCTATATTTTTTGTAATATATGCTTTTTCTCCTTTTCTTGCGTTCCGGAGCTTTTTAACATCCCCTAATCGATTATTCCGTAAAGATAGTCCGACTCGCGGCTGAGCCCCTTAAAGCCGGTCTGCCGCAGCGCTTCATAAACCACAATTGCCGCCGAATTTGAAAGATTCAGACACCTCGCCTCGCTTATCATGGGGATTCGCAGGCATTTATCGGGATTGTCCGCAAGCAGCTTCTCGGGAAGTCCGCGCGTTTCCTTTCCGAAAATCAGAAAATCTCCGTCGCGAAATTCCGCGTCGGCATACGAGCGCGGAGCTTTCGAGCTCAGGCAGAAAAATCGGCAGCCCTTGTTTTTGTCAAAAAAATCGTCAAGATTTTCATAATATTTAATTCCGAGAAAGTGCCAGTAATCAAGACCGGCGCGCTTGAGCTTTTTATCATCGACACCAAACCCCATCGGTTTTACGATGTGCAGCCGCGTTCCCGTTGCTGCGCAGGTTCTTACAATATTTCCCGTGTTCTGCGGAATTTCCGGCTCAACCAAAACTATGTTCATGCTCACAGTGCGTTATTCTCCCCGTTTTTGATTTTATTCATAACCTCGTTCTTCATTCTGAAGAACACACCCTCCTTCACGCCGCCTGCGCAAATCACGGCATGCGGACTGCCCGTCATGTCCATGATGACCTTTGCCGGAGTGAGCCCGGCGAGGATAACGTCCGCGCGCGAAATGTCCATCCCGGCGATATTCTGCCGATCGGAGGGGGCGGTGTTGAATATCTTCTGATATATTTTCGCAACGGAAGCGTAAGGAATTTTAAGCCCGTCCAGCTCGGAGGGGGCAAGCGTTCTCCTTTTATAAAGCGAAGCCATCGTCCGTGCGCTGCCGCCGATGCCGAAAACGGGGAGTCCCTCGCATTTATCGAGCCAGCTTATCGCGCCGATGTGCGATGCGGTGTAGCGATAGAGCTGCATCTGCGTTGAGTGCAGCGTGCGCTCCGTGAGCACCACTGCTCCGAGCGGCAGACTGACGCTGTTTTTAAGCTCGCCGCCGAGCACAAGTGAAATTTCCGTGCTGCCGCCGCCTGTGTCAAAAATCAAGCCGTCCTTTATACCGATCGTTTCGCGCACGGCAAGATAACTGTAGTAAGCCTCCTGCTCGCCGCTTATAACCTCAAACGTGATACCCGTTGCTTTTTTCACGCGTTCCAGAAACATTTCCCTGTTCGCCGCATTTCTGACCGCCGCCGTTGCAATTGCGGCAACCGACAGGCATTTATATTCCCTTGCCGTTTCGCAGAATCTGCCGAGAGCTTCGATAACGCGGCACATGGAGTTCTCCTTCAGAAAATTATCGCGGCTCATTCCCTCGCTCAGGCGCACGGTTTCGCGCATTTTTTTTAGCACGCGCCACTCGCCGCCGCCCGAAACGGCGTTAATGCTCATCCGCACGGAATTGGAGCCTAAATCTATAACCGCAAAACAATAATTCATCAGATGACCTCCGTTCGTGTTTTATCTATTCTATTATATCATTTACAGCGCCGCCGTCAATAGCCAATGCGCAATTTAGGCGATTTTTTGCCGAAAAAAGACGCGGACGGCGATTAATAAAAAGGCAAGAATTTTTAATAAATAATTAATGCGGACATATGTTGACAGAGCCCGGAAGCAGTGCTATTCTATAGATGAAATCAACAGAAATGAGGTCGGTTTTATGAAAAAAACATTATCATTTTTAACAGCGGCTTCAGTCGCATTTTCGCTGATTGCGTCGCCTGCGGCGGCGGAAAGCGACATGCAGCGGACGCTTTCGCTTGTGAAGCAGCGCGTCGGCTCAACCGATGGTTACAAAGCGTTTAATTCCTCGGAATATGTTGCGGACGGAGTGACCTCCTACAGCTTTAACTGGGAGACAAGCGCCGACGACAGCTACAAATATATGGACGTGACCGCGCTTAAAGACGGCACAATCACGCAGTACGGGGTCGGGGATTCGTCCGAGAAGACGGACGACCGCCCCACAATTAACCGCCCGAAGGTTTCGGAGGCGATTGCAAAAACCGAAGCGCTTTTTGCAAAAATCAACCCCGAGCTTTCGAAAAAGGTGAAAATAAGCGATGACGGGGCGAACGGAACGATTGCCTCCTATAATTATTCGTTCAGAATAAACCGCGTTGAAAACGGAATCCCCGTAAAAAACAACGACGGATATATCACCCTTAAAAGCGACCTCAGCGCGCTGAGCGATTTTTACATGGATTATTCCCCGAATCTGAAATTTGCGCCGCCCGACGGAAGCATTAACGCGGACGCTGCGAAAAAAGCATTTGCCGAAAAGGTCGGAATGCGCCTTATATATGAAATCAAGAGAGATTACGAGAAAAACACGATATCTGCCGCGCAGGTGTACATACCCAAAAAGGAAAACACGTTTATTGACGCGTTTACCGGCGAAGCGAGAGAAACGCAGGCTGATTTTGCGTCCCCCTTCCGTTACTCGCTCGGAACGGACGAATTTTCCGCAATGGGAGACGGTGACGGAAAGGGCGGACTTTCCCCCGTAGAGATTGCCGAAACGGATACCGTTGCAGGGCTTAAGAGTGCGGCTGACATTGAAAAATCGCTCCGCGCAAATCCGCTGCTCGGAATCACGAAGGACATGAAGCTTGAGCGGCAAATGCTTTCCCGCAACCGCTTTGAAAAATCGAAATACTTTTACAGCATGAGCTTTGAAAGCGACAGTGATTATGCAACAGCAGAGGTCAACGCCGCAACCGGCGAGCTGCTCGGCTTCAGCCGCGATTATGATGAACCGGGAAGCGCAAAATCCCTTTCCGATGAAAAGCTGAAGGCTGCGGCTTTGGCTGCCGCGCAGAAGCTTGCTCCCGCACATTTCAAGGCGGACGGAAGCGGCGATTATATCGAATATCCCGATTATAATCTTGCCGATTCTGAAAATCAGTACGTATTTATCCGCGTTGTCAACTCGATTCCGTGCCCGTCTGACAGAATTTCAATAGTTCTCAATCCCGTTGACGGCTCGCTTGCCGCATATTCTTTCACTAACACTGATGTTGAATTTCCGGCAGTGCAGACGATAACCGCCGAGCAGGCAGCGGAAAAGCTTTTTGAGCACTGCGGCCTTGACCTTGCTTATATTCCCGAGTGGAACGATGCGCCGCTTGTTTACATGCCCGACGACGCCCTTACATGGGTTATAAATGCTGAAAACGGTGAGCTTGACGACGCTTCGAACTCATTGACCGTTGCCGATAAATACACCGATATTTCTGGGCATTATGCCGAAACGGCGATTAATAGGCTGCGCGACTGTGCCATCGGATTCAGCACGGAGAAGTTTGAGCCGAACAAGGCAATCACGCGCCGCGAATTTGCAAATCTTGCTGGAAGCGTGCTCGTTTGGCGCGATTCGGTTGTTGCAGATGACCCCGAGTGCACAACATATAAAGACAGCGACTTCCGCAGCATGTTTGACATCAGCGTTACGGATTACGATAAACCGCTGACGCGCATTGAAGCGGCAAGAGCAATTGTCCGCGCGCTCGGCGGCGGGGAATTTGCGAAGCTTTCGGGAATCTACGTTCCGCAGTTTTCCGATGTTTCGGCGGAGGATGCCGGAACAACCGCAATTCTTTCCGCAATGAAGATAATCGGCGGCTCGGGCGGATGCTTCAATCCGAACGCAGAGCTGACCCGTGCGGACGCATTTATCATGATTTATAACTACTTAAACAAATAACGCCTCCTATAAAAATAACAGCGGCAAAATCTTAAACGATTTTGCCGCTGTTATTCTTATGCTCTTAAGTTAATTCCGAGCGCACTCAGGTTCTTCACAATCTTATCGATATGCTGCTGAATTTCCTCCATGGAAAGCGTTCTTTCCTCCGAGGAGAATGACAGCCTTACGGTTATCGATTTAAAATCTCCGCCGTCGTAAATATCCACAAGCTTAACACCCGTAAGCTCGGGAATGTTTTCACTCGTCCACGCTTTTTCAATCAGCGCAAAAGGCTTTCCGTCCGTTATGAGCGAAAGGTCGAAATCAACGCCGGGGAATCGTGACGGTTCGGAAAATTCAAGCTCCTTTGCAGGCGCCGACGCAAAATCGTCAAGGTCAAGCTCAATGCACACAACGGAAGCATGCTTGTCAATCTTCGAAAGAGTTGACGGGTGCAGCGTGCAGAGCGTTCCGACTTCAACTCCGTTTACCGAAACGGACGAAGTGTTTTTTGGGTGCTGCCAGTTGTGCTTCACCGCAACGCGCCTGAACTCCACCTTACTGTGGCGCAACAGAGCGGCAAAATATCTGATAATTTCAACAGCCTTGAAATACAGTTCCTTTTCAGTTCCCTGCTTGTCAAAAAGCACAATACCAAGACGGCGGCGTTCGTTGCACGTTCCGTCCTCACGCACTCCGTCAACAACGCGCCCAAGCTCGAACAAGCCGAAAGACGGGGCAAACTGCCTGTTTTCATACGCAAAGGTGATAAGCGTGGGCAGCATGGAATTTCTCAGCGTTCCGTTTTCGGGAGTTGCAATATTCAGAATTGTGACGTTTTCCTCAACATCCATGCCGAGCCTCTTGTATTTCGCACCATCGCACCAGATATACGAATGAACCTCGTGCATCATATAGTGCTGAACCAGAATGTCACGCATCATATCGCCGTCGCTTTTCGCAATGCTGTCACGAACGGGGTAAAGCGCGCTCTTTGTTGTTGTTATTTCAAAATTGTCATATCCGTAAATACGGGTGATTTCCTCTATAATATCCGCTTTTATCGTAACATCCTTTGTTGCTCTCCACGAGGGAACCGTCACATTAAATGTGCCGTCCTTAAGCTCCGCGCCGAAGCCGAGCAGGTGAAGCGTTGACAGAATGCGCTCGTCGGGAATTTCAATCCCCGTGTAGCGGTCAACATACGCCTTGTCGAACGAAAGCTTAATTTCGGGATATTTCGCAACATATTCGTCCGTAATCTGCGATGATACCCTTGCGCCGCTGTCCGACTGCAAAAGCAGATACAAAAACCTTTTGATTGCCGTGACGGTCATTTCGGGATCAAGCATTTTTTCGTAACGCATACTTGCGTCCGTGCGCAGACCGAGGCGCGAGGAGGTTTTTCTCACGCTGATTCCGTCAAACGTTGCCGATTCGAGCACAACCGAGCTTGTGTTGTCAACGATTTCCGAATCAAGACCGCCCATAACGCCGGCAATTGCAACGGGAACATCGTTGTTATAAATAAGCAGTGTGTTTTCGTCAACCTCTCTCTCGGTGTTGTCAAGAGTGGTAAAGCTTTCCTTTGATTCCGGCGTGCCAATCTTAATGCTCTGCACCTTGCTGCCGTCAAAAGCGTGCATCGGCTGCCCCATTTCAAGCATGATATAGTTTGTGAGGTCGGCAAGCAGATTTATTCCGCGCATGCCGCAGTAATACAGGCGTATGCGCATGTTTACGGGGCTTGCGGTCTCCGTTATGCCCGCTATTTTCATGCACGAATAGCGGTAAACCAAATCGCTGCGCTTAACCTCAACGGGGATTTTTTCGCTGCCGTCATACTGCGGCTCGGCTGTCGGAATGGGTTTAAGTTCGCTCCTTGTGAGCGCCGCAAATTCGCGCGCGATTCCGTAATGCCCCCAAAGGTCGGGGCGGTTTGTGAGTGATTTGTTGTCAACCTCAAAAATAATATCGTCAATGTCGTAAATGCTCTTTAAATCCGTTCCGTTTTTAAGGCTCTTGTCAAGAATCATGATACCGCTGTTTTCGTCACTGATTCCGAGCTCCGCTTCGGAGCAGCACATTCCCTCGGAATCGTAGCCGGCAACCTTACACTTTTTTATTTCGCCGCCGGGCACTCTGCCGCCTGCCTTAACGAACGCAACCTTTGCGCCGAGAAAAGCGTTCGGTGCGCCGCAAACGCAGTCGTACAGCCTGTCACCGCCGTCAACCTTTAAAATGTGCAGTTTTTTCGAGTCGGGGTGCTTTTCGAACGAAACAATTTCGCCGACAACAACGCTTTGCACTTCCTCACCCTTGACGATGATTTCCTCAACCTCCGCCGTTGAAAGCGTGAACTGCATTATAAGCTTTTTGATATCCCAACCGTCCAGATTTACGAAATCCTTTATCCAATTCATCGATACAAACATCCGATTCGCCCCCTTACTCGCTCACGAACTGCGACAAAGCCTTGAGGTTGCCGCTGTTGAACACGCGTATATCTTTAATTCCGTACTTCATCATTGCAAGGCGCGTCAGCCCCAGTCCGAACGCAAAGCCGGTGTATTCCTCGGGGTCGATTCCGCCGTGACGCAGCACATTCGGGTGAATCAT
>CAJJUC010000019.1 GCA_905195005.1 uncultured Eubacteriales bacterium
CGTATGCCGATATATTCGCCCTTGAGTCTGCACAGAAGCTCGATGTGCTCGAGAGCAACCGCAATTTTTTCGTCCTTTTCGGGATGCGTTGAAACACATCCGTTTTCGAACAGCTCGTTAATCTGCGCAAAAATCCAAGGATTTCCCTGAGCTCCGCGCCCGATCATAACTGCCGCCGCGCCTGTTTCCTCAAGCATAAGCCGCGCGTCCTCCGCTGTGAAAATGTCGCCGTTTGCAATAACAGGTATCGGTACAGCGCGGCACACCTCGCGGATAACCGAGCGGTCGGCGCGTCCGCTGTAAAACTGCTCGCGCGTTCGTCCGTGAACGGTCACGGCAGATGCGCCGTTTTCATATGCCAACCGGGCGAGGAGAGGCGCATTTATGCTGTCGGCGTTCCAGCCTGCACGCATTTTAACCGTCAGCGGTTTTTTTGCTTTATCTGCTGCCGCGCGGACAATCCGCCCTGCGAGCGAAGGATTTTTCATCAGCGCCGCACCCTCGCCGTTGCCTGTGATTTTCGGCGCCGGGCACCCCATATTTATATCGGTAAAAAGCGCATTTTCTTCCGCTTCACATATAACGGAGGCTATTGTTTCCGGCGAGCTGCCGAAAATCTGAACGGCGGTCGGAAGCTCGCCCGTTTCCATAAGCCCGTGCGTTTTTTTATCCTTGAACGACAGCGCTTTCGCGCTCACCATTTCCGTGTATGACAGTCCTGCGCCGTAACGGCTGCATATTATCCGAAAAGCAAGGTCGGTAACGCCTGCCATCGGCGCAAGGAAAATATTGTTTTTGAGCGTAACATTTCCTATTTTCATCATACGTCGAGAAGCATGTCTCCTTTCCCGATGAATCCGCGGCTGCGGAGAAATTCCGAAACGCCGAGCGAAATGATTCCCGGAAGAATGAAGTACATAAGCGCAATTTCAGTGATGCATACTGCGGCAGGGCGGTCGGCAATCATTGTCTGAAACGACATAATCGGGCCGATAAGCCCGGCGGTTCCCATTCCGGAGCCCGTGGCATTGCTCGTCATATGTAAAAGCATTGTCGAAACAGGTCCGAGAACTGCGCTGGAAACAATGGCAGGCAGCCATATCAGCGGATTTTTAATAATGTTCGGAATTTGAAGCATGCTTGTGCCGAGCCCCTGCGCCAAAAGCCCGCCGATCTTGTTTTCCCGGTAGCTTGCAACGGCAAAACCAATCATATTGGCGCAGCAGCCGACGGTTGCCGCACCTGCGGCAAGCCCGTTTAGACCGAGCACAATTCCGATTGCAGCGGAGCTTATCGGCAGCGTGAGGAATATTCCCATAAGCACGCTTACGACAATTCCCATAAGAAACGGCTGCTGCTGCGTTCCCCAGTTTACGAGCGAGCCGAGATAGGTCATAAATTCGGAAATCGGAGGACCTACGAATATACCGGCAGCGCTTCCGCACAGAATTGTCGTTACCGGTGTGAGAAGTATATCAACCTTTGTTTTTCCGCTTATAAGCGAGCCGACCGCAATACCGACATATGCCGCAACAAATGCGCCGAGCGGTTCGCCGGGCGGAAGTATTGTAAAAGCTCCGTCGGAAATCAATGTTCCGGCAAGTATTTTCCCGGCATATGCTCCGACCATTCCGTTCACGGCGGAAGCAACCGTTACAAGCGGCGAAGCCTTAAGCTTGCCGGCAACACCGCAGCCGATTCCGGCGCCCGTGAGAAGCGAAGCGGTTTTTCCGACCGTCAGCAGCAGATTTTTCGCCGCGCCGCCCAAAAAGAGCGTTGCAACCTGCGTGAGAATCGTTCCGACAATCAGTGTGGAAAAAAGTCCGAGCGCCATTCCGCTAAGTCCGTCAATAAAAATTCTGTTTAGAGCCGATTTTAATTTTTTCAATGCTTAATCCTCCGGTTCCGTATAATATTTTCCAATATTATATACAAAAAAAATAATTTATTCAAGCGTTTGAGAAAATAAAAGCAAAAAATATATTGTTTTTTCTGCAAATGCATGTTAATATAAAAAGGAATTTTGTGGGGGAGGCTGCCAAAAAATGCTGAAAAACATCATTTTTGACCTGGGAAACACGGTTGTGAGGTTCGATTCGCGTGAGATAACGCGGCGTTTTTACAAGGAGGAAAAGGACTTTGAAAAGCTTGTAAGCGTTACCTTTGCCAGAAAATACTGGGACAGGCTTGATGACGGAAGTATCAGCCAGGAGGATTTCAAGCGCGGAGTGAGGGAGGAGCTTCCTGAATATCTTCATAAATATTCTGACGCAATCTGTGACGGCTGGGTTTACGAGCTTCCCGTTATCAACGGAATGGAGAAGCTTATTGACGACCTTAAGCAAGACGGGTACGGATTGTTTGTAATCTCAAACATAAGCGAGAGGTTTTCCGAGTGCCGCGATGAAATTCCGATACTCAAAAAGTTTGACAAGCTCATTCTTTCGGGTGATGAAAAGCTTGCAAAGCCCGATAAGAGAATATTTAAGCTTGCGATAGAGCGTTTCGGAATAAATCCCGGTGAATCGCTTTTTGCAGACGACCTTCCGGCAAATATCAAAGCGGCGGAGGAATGCGGCATTCACGGCTATCTTTTCGACGGCAGCGCCGAAAAGCTCAGAAAACGCATATACTCCGAAACGATTAATAAATAAGGAAAGAGGAAAAACGGTGAACAGATTTTTCAGAAAAACGGCAGTCGCATTGCTTGCGCTGACTGTTGCCCTTGCGCCAATGCCGCAGCTTGCGCACAAATCGCTTGCGGCAGAGGGAACAAGCGTTGTGATGGCGCTTAATTCGCAGCACGCATTTGTGAACGGCACGGAAACATATGTCAGCGCTCCGCTCGCAGCGTTCGGAAGCATGTATGTTGATTTGTACGAAACAGCAGCGCCGCTCGGAGTTGAGATTGCATGGGTGGCGGCAGAAATTCCGTACTATACTGCGAGCGGCGCGGGAGGAACGGCTGACCTTCATATAACCGAGCATTACGACGGGCTTTCCGCAAGCAACACACTTTTTGTGAAAAACGACCGTGTTTACATAAAAGCAAGGGATCTTGCCGCAATAGCCGGTGCGGAGCTTGATTTTGACAACTGGGTGATAACCTTCCGCAGCGGCATCGGGGCAGGAGAGGTTGTAGAGCCGCAGCTTGGCGCACCGTCGCTCGAAAACGTTGATGCATATATTTACGAAACGTATGCATATCCCGTTGCGCACCCCGTTTATCCGTATCAGAAGTATTCATATGATTTTCTTAAAACGGACGCGTTATATCTTCAGAAAATCTATCCCGATTTGATAAAGGTCAGCTCAATCGGGCAGTCGGTTGAGGGGCGCGACCTTGTGCTTATCGAATTCGGAAAGGGAAGCAAAAAAATATTTGTGTGCGGAACTCATCATGCGCGCGAATATATTTCATCAACATACCTGATGTATGCAATTGACCGCTATGCGGCGATGTACAGAACGGGCATGAATGAAACTCCTTATAATATAAAGGAAATTCTTGATAAAGTCACTTTCTGCATTGTTCCGATGGTCAATCCCGACGGAGTTAATCTTGTGCAGAACGGCGTTTCGGCGGTGCAGAATCCCGATTACGTGTCTTCCATGGCAATAAGCGAGGGCGCAAAGTATGGGTACCGCGCATGGAAAGCCAACGTAAACGGCGTTGACGTGAACTGGAATTATGATAAGGACTGGTATCTGTCGCGCAACCGTTATCCGCGCGGCTCAATCGGCTTTAACGGAACTCAGCCGAACACGGAGCCCGAAACGCGCGCCGTTTCCGCATATGTTGATTCGCAGCCGTTTGAAATGTTTTTGTCGATGCACACGCAGGGAAAGCTGCTTTACTGGGCGGATGACACCGTGAGTCCCACCTATATCGGTGAAACGGTTAAGGCAAAAACAGGATTTTCGATTAAGTATGAAAAGGCAGAGGGCGTCGGAGGATCATTCTTCGATTATGTTTACAGGAAGTACGGCAAGGCAACGCTTACGGTTGAGCTTTGCAGCTATGTCGGTCCGTATCCTTACCCTGACGCAGGCTTTGATTCCGTTTGGAAGGATGCAAAGGACGTTTTGCTGATTATCGGCGATATTATAAAGAACAGATAAAGACGGGGATGCGTTATTTTTCTTTCGCCCCAAAAAAGGCTGCGGCTAAATGTGATTTCATTTAGCCGCAGCTTCTTTTCATTTCCCTCCGAGCAAATAACCGCGCGTGAAGCTTTTCGGCTTGACGGGGGGTATATTGCCCCTATACATAGCAATGATTTCCTTTGTGCGCGCTCCGCTCTCGGTTGTGAAGCACAGCCGCAGCGCCGCGGCGCCGCTTTTGCGGAGCTGCGCCAATTTATCCGCGGCAAACGTCGGGCGCGAATTGAAAACTGTGTTAAGATGCGTTTCGGGATCGCCGAAAACGGTAAATTCCGCGCCTGTTCTGTCTTTAAGAACCGCAGGCTTCGCACAGCCGCATTTTCCCCTTATTCCGCGGATAAGGCAGGCGCGCGATACCATAACGCACTGGCTTCCGTATGCAAGCAGCTCCGTTTCGGCAGGAGTATGCGCCGATATTTCCTCAATTTCCGAAAGCGAAAGCTCAGGCGACATGGTGATTCGTTTGCATATGTTTCCGCAAATCCGTGCCGACAGCGAATTATATATGTTCAGCCCGAAATCGCCGATTGCGTCAATTCCGTGCCCGGAAAGGAGTTTTACCGTTCCGAGTGACGGGGCATATGTGCCGCACGGGGCATTTATTTCAAGCGCTTTTTCAAGCGCAGCAGCGCTGTTTTGAATGACGGGCGGAAGCAGCAGGGCACATTTTTCATTGTGAGAAACCTTTTCCCAAAGAGCGAGCGGAACGATGATTATATCCGCACCCGATGCCGCTGCAAACTGCTCGGCTGTCGTGACCTGCGCACATATTTTCTGCCGCCGCCGCTTTGCGTAATTGTCATAGGAAAAATCAAACGGAAATGTTTTTCGCGGAATTATCCTGCCGCGCAGGCGTGCAAGCTTGTCGCAGCATTCGCGTCTGAGCGCGTTGAGCTCCGCCGCAGGGAGCACAAGACCGCCGTCCGCTTCGGCGGAAATATTCTCGGGATAAAACGGTGTGCCGCCGAGCTTTGCCATGCGGCTTTTGAGATCGGCTTCGGAAAGCGGTTTGTTTACGGCAGCTTCGGGTATTGCACCCGAGGCTGCCGCTGTGTTTCCGTCGTTATCGGAAAGCGTGAACGCGGCTTTTTCACCTTTTTTCAGTATTATATGTCCGTGCACGGGGATTTTTTTGTTATCCTCTCCGTCGATAAATGTCCTCCGCAGCTGCTTTATCAGTCCGCTGTCGACAGAGCCTGTAATATTGTCGTTTGATATATCGTAATTCATTATGTCGGGTGTGTTGAAGCCCGAAAAGTAACCCTCCGTGAAGCCGTCACCGCGGACAAAAATTTCTTTCAGAAGCTTTTCATCCTCTTGTGACGGCGGCATTCCGCTGTCGATGCAGCGGCGGTAAACGCTTGTTACCGCGGCAACATACTCCGGGCTTTTCATGCGCCCTTCTATTTTAAAGCTTGTAATTCCGGCATTTCTCATATCTTCAAGCCTGCCTGCAAGGCAAAGATCGCGCGGACTGAGATAAAAAGCGCTTTTCCCTCCGCACGAATATTTGCGGCGGCACGGCTGCGCGCACATTCCGCGGTTGCCGCTTCTTCCGCCGATGAAGGACGACATCAGGCAGCGCCCCGAAAAGCATATGCAGAGCGCGCCGTGCACAAACGCCTCAAGCTCGGCATCGGTATTTTTTGAAATTTCGGCAATTTCATCGCATGACAGCTCGCGTGAGAGTACCACGCGCGAAAATCCGCGGCTGTACAGATAATTTACATCCGCTTCGGAATAAGCCGTCAGCTGAGTGCTTGCATGCATCGGAAGTTCGGGGCAAACAGCGTGAATCACCTCGGCAGCGCCGATATCCTGTACGATAACGGCGTCAACACCCGATTCTGCCGCGCATATTGCCGATTTTTCAATGTTATGCAACTCCGCATCCGAAACAAGCGTGTTCAGCGCAAGATGCAGCTTCACACCTCGCACATGGCAGTAGGCCGCCGCAGAGCGGATTTCATCCCATGTGAAATTAACTGCGTTTTTGCGCGCGCTGAAGCTTTTTTCACCGATATAAACCGCGTCCGCTCCGTTTTGAACGGCGGCGCGGAGCGCGTCGGGTCTGCCTGCCGGGGAAAGCAGCTCTGCCGGCTGACAAATACTCATGAAATCCCTCCCTTAATTTATCCGTTCGCCAATCAGCCCGATGTCGGTTTTGCCGGGTATGCATTTGCCCGGAATATTACCAAAGACTTCACACACGGTTTTGACAGATGTTCACATGAACATGAAAATATGCGGCTGCAGGTAATCGGTTCACGGCGCTTTTAAAAAACTGTATTTTCGTCATTGTAACACAGATATAAGAAAAAAGCAACATAAAATCAATCCAATCCGCCGAAAACGCAAGTATATATTTGCATACCGAGCAGCTTCTTTTTCGGTAAATATCCAAGTTCGCATGATATGACACATTTTCGCATGTTTGCTGCATTGTGATAATTTTTAAATGATGTTAAAATTTAATTAAATCTAAAGCATGGGAGAGTGTTCAATATGAAAAAACCTTGACATGCTTTGTGTAATATTGTACTCTGCTAATGCTTCGCGGTAACCTGCGGATGCATACTGAACACCGCGGTCGCTGTGAAAAATCAGGTTGTCTTGAGTTTTTTGACGGTTTACGGCCATCTTAAGCGCAGTAACGGTAAGATTGGTGTCAATGCGGCTTGAAAAGGAGTAGCCGACAATCTTCTTAAGGCACAAGTCTTTTACGATTGCGGCATAAAGCCAGCCTTCATCAGTGTGTGTAGGTAATATCGCCAACCCACTTTTGATTCGGTTTGACTGCTGTGAAATCTCTTTTAAGAAGGTTTGGCGAAACAGCATAATAGCCGCTCCGAGAGATTTCGAGCAGCCGGCATAATTTATCTACAGAGACCTCAGAGCAATTAGCATCAATAAAACGATACTTGTCATCTATAGTTTCGAAAATATGCCGACGGATTTTTTTAATACATCTTTTTCTGTCCATCAAATCTGGGAAGACGGCAATTACCATAAAACCGAATATTCCGTCAATGCTGAATTATGCAGAGGGCAGTGTGGAAACCATGCGCGGAAAATTCAGTGTGAAATATGAAAGGAACGGAGATAAAATCAATGCAGCAATCAAAGCTGACTGCAAGGAACCGGTGACATTTATATCGGGAAAAACCGAGCTTGCAATCAAAAACGGGGAGAATCATATAACGTTTTAAACAAGCTTAAAATTGCTTAAGAGGTCTTTCGGATTCTTCAGTGTTTATCTGCGGCAACGAATTGACGGGGGCGCAGAAAAATCGCTTTTCCGCACCCCCGTCAAACCGTCTTTACTTATGCTTAAGCTCCGTTTCAAGCTTTACCGCGTTGATTCTGAGCGACTGATTTTCCGCACGCAGCCTTGCCGCCTCCGCGTTAAGCTTGTCGAGCGCAAGCTTGTTTGCGCCTGATTCATCGGCATATTTCAAAAGCTGAGCGCGCAGCTTTTCGTTATCCTGCTGCGCCTGCATATACTCATCGGCAATATTGATTGCCGCAAGAACCGAAGCCATGGAGGTTGAAAGACGCCTGTCGCGCTCCGCAAGCTCCTTGATTTTTTTATCGACATAATATGCCACATGGCGGACATATTCCTCGTCTGCCGGGCTTGAGATTCTGTAATCGGCATTATTTATTCTGACAACGGTTGTCGTTTTCTTTTCTTCCATAGCGTTCACCTTCTTTAATACTTACATTTCTATTATACAGCACAGTTTACGAAAATTCAACATTATTTTTTCATAATTGTAATGATTTTTTCAGTCAAAATCATTGACATTTTTGAAATAACATTGTAAAATAATTTCATTGTGTGACATGAAAGGGGTGGAGCCGCATTGGCTTCAAAGATTAAAAACGAAATGGTTAAACAGGAAAAGGAAAAGCTTGACAACAGAGTTGTCCTTGTTTCCTCCGTTACCTTATTATACGGCTTGCTTTTGCTCTTTCTTCAGAAAATGGCCGAGTCTTCGATGACAGTCAACGGAGCAGTCGCGTTTATTGAAATTATGAGGTGGGTTTCTCTCGGCGGCGCAATGCTCTGCGCGGCGTGGAGCGCTTACAAGGAAAAACGCGGATTTTTTGTGTACTGCGGAATCTGCATTTATATATTCCTCAGCACCACGGTTGTGCTCCGCTGCGGAAAACACGGAAAAGCATTTCTCATAAATTATCTCGCTCTTATCGGCGTTTTTGTACTGACACAGGTGTACTATATTCTTAAATCGCATAATTACTACGGTAAAAAGTTTATTAAAATCGGATTTATCGCGGTTTGCGTGCTCTTTGCGGCAGCTGCTGCGGTTGTATGCATTATGCAAAGATTTTAATAAAAAACTTAATCGGTGCGGCAGCCATGCTTCCGCACCTTATTTACTGTCGGGATATATTACCGGCGGTTTGATAAATATGATGGCAGGAAAGGAATCGGTAATATGTTTGAAAATATCACTCCCGAGCAGGCGGGAATATCATCATCGCACGTTCTGAACTTTATAAAAGAGCTTGATCAAAACGGGCTTTTCACGCACAGCATCATAATGGCGCGCGGCGACAAAATTTTTTCTGAAGTTTATTACCGCCCGTTTGACAAGGATTTCAAGCACCGTATGTATTCTGTAACGAAGAGCTTTGTCGGCGTTGCGGTCGGTCTTGCGATAGAGGACGGGCTTTTGAGTCTTGACGATAAGTTCGTGAAGTTTTTCCCGGAATATCTTAACGAAAATACAACGGATTATCTGCGCGAGGCAACAATCCGCGATCTGCTTACAATGCAGTCCGCCGTACATACCGGCAGAAACTGGTTCATTCAGAACACTGATGACCGCGTGAAAGAATATTTTGTTGTTCCGGCGGATAAAATTCCGGGCACGGTTTTTGAATATGATTCAAACGGCTCGTATATGCTCGGGGTAATCGTCGAAAAGCTCACGGGAATGAAATTTCTTGATTACATGCGCAAAAAATTTCTCGATGCAATCGGATTTTCAAAGGATGCTTACTGCCTGATGGCGCCGGGCGGATATTCGTTCGGCGACTCTGCAATGATGTGCACCCCGCGTGACCTTTTGCTGTTCGCGCGCTTCGTTATGAATAAGGGAACATGGAACGGTAAGCGTTACATGAATGAGCAGTATCTTACAGAGGCAACAAGCCGCCTTGTTGAGAACAGCGAAATGGGTATTTACGGCTACGACTCTTTCGGCTACGGCTATCAGATATGGCAGGCGCCGGAGGGCGGATTTGCATTTGTCGGGATGGGTGATCAGTTCGCAATCTGTGACCCGAAGCACGATTTCATATTTATTATCAATTCGGACAACCAGGGAAACAGCGCGTCACGCTCGGTATTTTATAATGCGCTTTACCGCGAAATAGTGCATAACCTCGGAGAGCCGCTCAGGGAGGACGCCGCAGCATATTCCGAGCTGTGCGAATACTGCAATAAGTGCGAGCTGCACCATTTCGAACCTAAGGAATACAATCCGTTCGAAAAGAAAATTAACAATGTTACATATGAGCTTGATGAAAACCCGATGGGGATTAAAAAGCTCAGCTTCAGCTTTGAGGGCAAAAAGGGCGCAATGTCCTATACAAATGTGCAGGGCGATAAAACGCTTTATTTCGGAATGGGGTATAATGAGTTCGGAATATTCCCCGAGGACGGCTATTCCGATAATATTGCCGGAAATCCTGCTCCGGGGAACAAGTACCGCTGCGCCTGCTCGGCGGAATGGTCCGAGGAGAAAAAGCTCAGAATACGGGTGCAGATAATCGATAAATATTTCGGAAACGGCTGCTTTACCTTCAGCTTTAAGGATAGCCGCATAACAGCGCTGATGACGGCGACTGCGGAAAACTTCATGATGGAATACCGCGGACTTGCAAACGGCAGAGCAGCGGATTTCGATTGATTTATAAATTTAAAGAAAGAAGATGGACTGTAATGAAAAAGCTAACGGCGTTCATAACTGCGTTTGTGATGGCAGTTATGTGCACTGCAGCTTCGGTTTGCTCGGCAGCGTTTGAACTTGTCGGCGATTCCGAAACGGCAGTGAAGAAGAACAAGGAGCTGTTTATGGCAGCGCTGAAAAAGGCTGAAATTACAACCGATTTCACGAAGGAAGAGCTTGAAGATATGATAATGGAATCCTGCGTGTACTCGGCGGACAAAATGGTAGGCACGAATTTTCTTGTCGAAAAATTCAGAGTCGTAAGCCCGACGGCGACCGCAAACGGATATGTCAGCGCGGTTGTGTTCCTCGGTCAGGATGACTATGAGGACGCTTTCGAAATCAAGAAAGAAATTTCCGCTTCCGGCAGCAATTCCGGATCCGATGTCAGCACTTCGGACGGAAGCGAGGAACCGGAACAAAAGTATACCGACGCTGAAATTTCGGCAATGAAAAAGAGCATTGAAGCAGCAAAATCGGCAATCAATGCGGCTAACTATAAATTTGAGGTTACGAACGACACAACCCTTGATGACGTTCTGAAAATGGCAAAAGCAGCTCTCCCGTCGGGCAGTGATGTTGAAGTCACTCTCGATAAAGCGAATTTTAAGCTGACAAAGGCAACATCCACGGTCGAAGGCTCATATTCCGCTTCGCTCATGCTGACCTGCGGCGGCGTTGAAGCTCCGCTTCCTATCGGGAAAACGATTCAGAGAATCGTGACCGAAACCTCGAAAAAAATTGACGAGGATCGCTCAGCCGTCAGCAAGGCGATTGATAAAGTCAGCTATAATAACAAAACAACGGCGGATGATGTAATGAAAGCGGCGCGCGCTGCGGTGAAGAACGGTTCAAGTGTGGACTGGAAGGATAATTACTTTACAAAGCTCCGCGCAACCTTTGATGAAGAGGGCGATATAACCTGTTACATAACGCTTAAGCTCGGAGATGAGGCGCGCGAAATCCGTTTGCAGAGAACGCTCCCCGTGCTTGTGCGGAAGATTCCGTCCGACAAAATATCGGTAAATAAAGAGGAATGGGAAATACTGCGCATAACAAACGTTGAACGCGCGAATGTCGGCTCAAAACCGCTGACAATGCTTGACACATTGCAGAGAGCCTGCGATATCCGCGAGCCCGAGCTGATTGAAACGTTTTCGCATACCAGACCGAACGGGAAGCAATGCTTCACGGCATTTGATCCGGCGTTTAAATATTCAACGGCAGGCGAAAATATTTATCAGTGCCCGTCGCCCGGGATTGCGATAAGCGGAAAGCGCGCGATGACCGCGTGGATGAACAGTGACGGACACCGCGAAAACCTTCTTGCAGGAAAGTATAACTATATCGGAACGGGTACGTATGACGCCGATAAAAGCGGTTCGGCGCTGCAGCTTTTTGCAGGATTGAACGAATCGATCTCAACCTCCGAAACGAGCGCCGGAACAACGCATTTCGCCGATGTTGACGCTTTGGAAACGGAATATCTCATCTGCACCTCAGCGACGGGGCTTGTTTCATATGTTCCGCTCGATATTGATTATATGACGAAAACAGACGACGGGTACAGACTTGACCTCTACGGAAATTCCGTAAGCTTCACGCTCGATGATAAAAACGTTTACAGCGGATTTGAGCGCGGCGCACAGGCACAGCCCGGCACGCCGTCCTCCGATGCTCAATCCGGCACAGGCTTTTCTGATGTCAGCGCGGACGCATATTATGCAGAGCCTGTTTCGTGGGCTGTTGACAAAAAGATAACAACAGGAACGACAAGCACGAAATTTTCACCTGCCGACACCTGCACACGCGCGCAGATAATCACGTTTTTGTGGCGCGCGGTAGGTTCGCCCAAGGCAGCGGGTCAAAATCCGTTTAACGATGTTTCGGAATCGGATTATTATTACAATGCCGCTCTCTGGGCAAAGGAAAAGGGCATGGTAACAGGGCTGAATTTCAAGGGAGACACGCCGTGCAAGCGCTCCGACACTGTTACGTATCTGTGGATATATTCAGGCTCACCGCAGCCCGAGCTTACGTGTGCATTTAAGGATGTTGTGTCAAACTCCGCTTATGCAAAGGCTGTTTCATGGGCTGTTGAGAAAGGCATCACAAGCGGCGTTTCCGCTTTGGAATTTGCTCCCGAAACAGTTTGCAGCCGCGGTCAGATTGTAACGTTCTTATACAGAGCATTGCATTAAATTATTTTTTATAATAGGAAAGGAATTGGTAAAGAATGAAAAGAATATTGTGTTTGGTAACGGCGCTGTGCATGGCGCTGGCGCTGCTCCCGTGCGGAGCTTCGGCGGTTGATATTATCGGCGAGGTTGAAAAGGCAAAGAAAGCGCTCAGAAGCGTTGAAAAAACGCTCACGGTTTACAACGATATAACGATGGACGAGTTTGTGTCACTGGCATCAAAGCAGCTCACAAATGCGGATCAGGTTAAGCTTTCCTTTGACAAGGAAGCGGATTTCCGTCTTTATAACGCATCAAGCCAGAAGGCAGGCAGCCTTACTGTAAACATAAGATTTGAGTGCGAGGGATATGTATCTCACGATATGTATACTTTTGCAATCCCGATACTTACGGGCGACGCTGCGGCAAACAATGCCGACACGGAAAAGCTTGCCGAGGATAGGGCAGCCGTTTCTGCTGTTTTCAAGAATGTTTCGTTTGACGCGGATGTAACAAAGGAAGACATTCTTGCAAAGGTTCGCGCGGTTGTTAAAAACGGCACGACAATAGAATGGAAGGACGATTTTGTTAAGGTTGATTCAACCGACACGAAAAAAGGTTCCGTTAAGGGTACGCTTGAGCTTACTCTCAACGGAAAAAAGGACACTGTAAGAGTGTTCAACGGACTTCGCCTTGCAGCTGCTTTGGCAGGAGATAACACCGGAACGGCAGCTCCGAGCTTAACAGGCTTTAACGATGTTGTCAGCGGCGCATATTATGAAGCGGCTGTTAAATGGGCGGTTGACAATAAAATTACAACAGGAACATCCGCTGCAACGTTCACACCCGATGCAACCTGCACGCGCGCTCAGATAATCACTTTTATATGGCGTGCAATGGGTTCGCCGAAAACAGGTGCGGCAAATCCCTTTACGGATGTAAACACAACCGATTATTTTTATGACGCGGCAGTTTGGGCAAACAAGCTCGGATTTACAAGCGGCACGGAATTTGCTCCCGAAACACCCTGCACACGCGCTTCAACGGTAACATATCTGTGGATTGCGGCAGGTTCTCCGTCCGCAGACACTGAAGCGGGATTTTCCGATGTTGCTGCATCGGCCGATTATGCAAAGGCTGTTGCATGGGCGGTTGAAGAGGATATCACAAGCGGAGTTTCCGCAACGGAATTTGCGCCCGACACGATTTGCAGCCGCGGTCAGATTGTAACATTCCTGAACAGGACATTTGAATAAATAGAACGCAGAAAAAAGCTGTTTGAAAAGTCGAGTGACTTTTTAAACAGCTTTTTTCTGCGTTCCCTTGATTTTTCCGAATGTTTGTTCTGATTTCTCATTTGCTTTCTGCGTTCTGTGCATTTTGCTGAAGCCTCTTTAGGGGCAAAAGAAAAATAGTGCAGAACGGGCAAACTGAACCCGAAGGCGTGCATGGGCACTCCGAGAGGTGAAGTTTGTTCGTAGCATAAAGCTTCTTTCACAGAAATTCGTTAGGCAACGAATTTCTACATTTGATTTTTCCGAATGTTTGCTCTGATTTCTCATTTGCTTTATGTGTTCTGTGCATTTTGCTGAAGCCCCTTTAAAAAATGTGCTTGCAAATGCAGGAGCAATGATATATGATATAAGCATCGGAGGTGATGCCGTTGCCCGGCAAAATAAAAAGATTTGCAATGCGTTTTTTTGATACGGAGCTTGATTTCCGCGTTCGGCTGTTCAATGTGCTTGCGCTTGCCGGAACGGGCATCAGCGCCGCAACTCTTGTACTGAATATAATAACCGGCATGTACGCAAGCGTTATTCTGAGCGCTTTTCTTGCCGCTCTTTCGGCAGGGCTTTTGATATTTACATATAAAACGGGAAAATATCGGATTGCTTATATCATAACGATTGTAACTATTTTCATGATTTTCTTCCCGGCGCTTTTCTTTGCTTCCGGTGCATATAAGGGCGGAATGCCGTCAATGTTTGTTTTTGCGGTTCTGTTCACGGTGCTGATGTTAGATGGCAAGAGCGCGGTGTGGGTTTCTCTTTCCGAGGTTGCGGAATACATAACGGTTTCGGTTTTCTGCTACCTGAATCCCGGGTATGTTACATGGTTTCAGACGGAGCGCGAAATGCTGACGGATATTCTCGTTACAACGGCGGCGGTATGCGCTTCATGCGGAGCGGTCTGGTTTTTGCATCTGCGTGAGTACGAGGAGCAGCGGAAAAGACTTGCGGAGCAGAATGAGCAGCTCAAGCGCCACGATGAGGCAAAATCGGTGTTTCTGACAACGGTTGCACATGAAATCAAAAATCCGCTGAATGCAATAAACCTTCATGCGCGCGATACATTCGAATTAATTGAAGAGGGAAGCTCCGACGCGTATACCATAAAAGAAAATCAAAAAACAATTGAAAAAATGGTCGTGCGTATTGATCGGATTGTGGTGGAGCTTATGGACACGGTTGCCATTGAACAGGGCAGGCTGGCGCTTGACCTTGCGCCGGTGCGCCTGTCTCAGCTCGTGCGTGAGGCGGCGGAGCTTTATTTCGGAAAAAATGACGCGGGCGGAAACAAGCTTGTGCATGATATTGACGAGCTTGCTCCGATCCGGGTGGATTACGCACGAATAACGCAGGTCGTGGCAAATCTTCTGTCGAACAGCTTGCAGCATACGAAAAACGGGATTATCACCGTTTCTCTGAAAGCAGACCGAGACGGTCAGACGGTTTCCGTTTCCGACAACGGCGAAGGGATGCGCGAGGAGATAAGAAAAAAAGCGTTTGACGGATATGTTTCCGTCAGCAAGGACTATTGGCGGCACGGGATAGGGCTTTTTGTGTGCCGGCAGATTATTGAAGCTCACGGCGGAGAGATTCGGATTGAAAGTGCAATCGGCAAGGGAACAACGGTTTCATTCACTCTGCCGTGTACGGAGGAAAAATAAATGGACGGAAAACCTTTGATACTTATTGTTGAGGATGAACCGGAGGTTCTGAAAATCAATGCGCGGCTGTTTAAGCGCAGGGGGTACAACGTATTAACGGCGGCAACAGCCGGAGAAAGCTTTCGCTGCCTTTCGGAAAATGCGCCCGATATGCTTATCCTGGATGTTATGCTGCCCGACGGCAGCGGCTACGACATATGTGAAAGCTTCCGCAAAAAAAGCGACAACCCCGTTATATTTCTGACAGGGAAAAACGAAATCGGCGACAAGGTGAAGGGGCTTGGGCGCGGCGGCGATTATTATCTTACAAAGCCGTGCAGCTTTGACGAGCTGCTCGCCGTAACGCAAAGGCTTTTGTCGCGACATTTAAAGGCACAGGAGAAGCATGAAAGCCTTGAGCATATCACAAAAGGCGCACTGACGCTTGATATTTCAAAAAATAAGGCATTCGTAAAGGGAAAGGACGCCGCGCTTACGGTGAAAGAATTTGCGCTGCTGCTTTTTATGGTAAAAAACGAGGACAGGGTTTTTTCTCAAAGCGAGCTTTACGAGGCGGTGTGGGGAATCCCGTCCGCCGAGGACACGCGCACAATCCGCTTTCACATCGGCAATCTGAAAAAGAAAATCGACACTGAAAATGCGGAGGATTACGACATAATATCCGTGTACGGGAAAGGATATTCCTTCACGGTAAATTAATTGTGAGTTTTTCCTAACAATTCAATATTTGCGGCTTTTTCTGATATACTGTACATATCGGAAAAAGCTGTTGCTCCGGGCGGCTTACGCTGACGGAGCTTTTTCTTTTATTCGGGGGGTGTTGATTTGAAAATAATGATTGTCGGCAACGATTGTGAGCTTGCGGCGCTGACGGGAAAAATGCTTGAACGCAGCGGATACAACGCCGTTTGCAGCTTATGCGGCGAAGAAGTCACGGCGCAGCTTGAAAACGAAAATATCGGGCTGGTCATTGCGGAGCTTGATAACGATGAGAATGAAAGAATCTGCTTTTGCAAAACGGTCAAGGGTGTAAAAAAACCTCCGAAGCTGCTTCTTATCGGAAGAAGCGGAGAGGAAGAAATCCCGATGCTTAACGCAGGGGCGGATGACTGGATTAAAAAGCCGTACAGAACGGACGTGTTTCTTGCACGCGTTTCCGCTCTGGTGCGGCAATGTGAAAATTCTGTTTTGGCAGGAAAGAGGGAGGAGTATTGACATGAATAAAAGAGCTGCGGCAATTATTCTTGCGCTTGGAATGCTGATGAACCAAAGCCTCGGCGCGGTGACGGCAGCCGGAGACGGACAGAACGCTTACGGGCATACGGTTACATATAAGCCCGTAACACAGCTTTATGCGGGCGGAGAAGGTCTGAAGCTTTTTGACGCAGGCATAACCGAGTGGGGCGCGTTGAGTGATAAAATAACAAGGGATGAAGCAAAGTCGATTGAATGGCTTCAGAAAAATAACTACCTGCTGAACCGCTTCGGGCGCAGACTCAGCGGCGATTTGCAGGGCTGCCTGAACTCAAAAGGGGAATGGCAGACGAAGATAACCGGTCCGCGCAAGGTTCGCCGCTGGAGCGCAACGGTTAGCTTTAATGCGCTTGACGACAGGGAGGGCAGAGAAAACGGAAATATATCGGGCATGTACGACAAAGGTGATATACAGTACTTTTTCTCATGGAAAGTAAAAACCGTTCAGACGCGCTGGGGTCTGACAGACAAAAGCAACGACATTGGTTATACATTCGCTTTGGACGAAACGGTTAAATCAAGCGGCGGCGGCTGGAAAAGCTATAACACGCTCGGCGGCGGCCCTAATCTCGGCGATTTTTCGGCATGGAAAAGCGGCGATAAGCTTGGCGCTCTTTCATTTATCGCAATGAGCGACAAGGACGCAAACGTTGACTCGTATTTGTCGGGCGCAATGCTCGTCGGCAGGGATATAAAAGGCCCGCGGATAAGCTCCGTTAAGGTAACTGCGGACGCTGAAGGAACAAAGGAAATCGACGGCGGCGTGATAACGCTTGATAAGGTAAGAGAGCTTAAAAACCGCACGGTGTACTTCCGCGTTCAGTGGGATGAACCCGTCGTTTTCAAAAATATGCCGCAGAGCGGCATTGCAGGGCTTGCGCTGAATGTTGAAACAATCGGAATTGACGGCACAAGCGGCATAATTGCGGAAGCGCCGTTTCTGAAATTCGAGCCGTCGAAAACGGACGGAAAGCCCGTTATGGTGTTTGAATATAAAATCGCAGATCCGTATACCGACGCGTCGGCTGTAACTCAGGAGCGCGGATATTTTTATAATTTCAGCAAGGTGACGGTTTCGGAAAAAGAAAACGCAAAGCTTTGGAACAATATATATGATATTTCAGGGAATAAATTTGCGGCCGATGAAAACGGCACTCAGCCGGCAGGTAAGGTGACGGCAATTGTCGGCGGAGCAAGCAGGGTTGATTTGCAGCCGTTCGGCATTAAAAGCATTGAAATGACGAAAGGCGGCAATGAAAGCAATCCTTTCTTTAGCCGGTGGGAAAAGCTCACGGTTAAGCTTTCGATGAATAAGCGGTTTTCAAAGGGCGCCCGTGCGGAGGGCGCGCCCGTAATAACGCTCAATATAAAAAATGATAAGGGTGAGTACATAACCGCTGCCCCGGAGGACGGAGATCAGACCTCGCTTATTTACAGGGTATTGGTTTATCCGAGCTATAAAACGGATGGAAGCTCCGTCAGAGTTATAAATGTAACTCCAGGTGAACAGTTCAGAGATGAATCGGGATATCCGATGATGAATTATAAGGACAGCGGCGGCATGCTTGCGCCGACAGATATTCCGCCCGAAGCCGAGGGGAAAATATCGGAGTACAGGGTTTCGCCCGACAAGCAATATAAGATTGATTTCGACGCACCGGTTATAACGCTTTCGGCAAATGATGAAAATGACGGTGTTATCGCGGTAAAAGCGCTGATAGATGACAACTCTGCGGAGGGATGTGACGCAGCGTTTACCGTCAGAGTTCACGGAACGGCGAAAAAAGGAGGAATACTCTATCAGGCCTCCGCATCGGAAAATTATGACGATGCAAAATGGATAAGCGGCGCAGATGACACGCTGAACGCATCCTTCGGCGCACCGATAGTCAGCAGAAACGGGGAGTGCGCGGCATACGGCTTTATAAAGCTGCCCGATAACAGTGAGGCGGACGCAATCGATATCACCGTTAAGGCTGCGGACGAAGCCGGCAATGCGGCAAGCGCGGACAAAAATCTTTCCGCGCCCGATTGGGCAGGGTACGACAAAGCAGCACCCGAGATAAAAACAACAGTCGATTTTGACAAAATCAATATTTCAATCTCCGACATGGATGACGATGTTACCTATATGTACGGGTTTTCCGATAATGACGCGGACGAACCGGCATATACCTCCGAAAGCGGAAAGGAAGCGGTTATTTCTGCACCGGAGCTCCCGGAGGACGGAAGCATTCATTCCAAGACGGCATGGATAAAAGCGAGCGACTCGAGGGGAAACACAAGCGAAACGCTGAAAATCCCGATGAGATACGACCGCACGTATACCTCGATTGAATATACTGCCGACATGCAGAAGGATTATTTGCAGGGGGATTATCCATCGGCAAAAATTAATATCAAAAACACAAAATGCTACTGGTTCACATGGGCTGAAAAGCCTGCCGGGGTTGCGGACGCGGCGAGCTATATAGCGGAAAAATATCTTGCGGATTTCAAGGCGCGCGCCGAAAGAATTGCGGATGTGCACACCCCTGCGGACGACGACCCGTCAACAGAGCAGCCAAATAACGAATCGGTGTTCGGCGTTTATCTGACCGGTGAAACAAGCGTGGCAAAGATTGACGAAACGGACGAAAGCTACAGCGGCGATATTGCTGCAAGCGAAAGCTCGCGCCCCGTTATGCTTGTGCTTGCAGCAGAAAGAGGGGACGGCAGCACGCTTGTGAGAACGGTTGACTTTAACACGATATATGCCGCTCCGAAGGCTGCGGTAATTCAGAGCCGTTTTTCAACGAATGACGCTTCGGGCAAAAGAGTTGATTACATAAGGGGCGGCAGCGCGGCAGGCTTGATATGGGCAAGCGATACTGACAAATACACGCAGCCCGTGAACACTCCGCACCTGTTCGGATTTGCGCAGGCTGAATTTCTGCTCGGCGGCGACCCCGTGACGGGGCTTGAGCGCGTTGACCTGAAAAACAGCTTCGTAACATTTGAAAAAGTGGTTTATGACGGAGAAAACATCAGCGGCCGGGAAATAAACCGCACAGTCATACAAACATGGACGTTTGACGAGCTGAGACTCGGTGATTCGTCAGGCGGAGGCAGCGCAGTTGCCGATATCGACATCAGCGGCATCACACCGGAGTATTGCGAAGCCGATGAGGACGGCGGCATGAACTCCGTGCGCTATGAGCTTGTGAGCAATATGAGCTATACCGGAGGGCTTCAGAGCACAAAAAACCCGATAGCTTATTATGCTTTCAGTAATATGCCGCGCGCCTATTTAGGCAGCACGTGCTATGATACGGGCAATTGGATCAGCCACTACAAGGATATTGACGGCATCGGAAAAGGAAACACGGAGGCAGTATTTGATAAGGACGGAAAGGATGTAACGCAAAATATTCCGCTGTACACAATCAGCACGGAGTACCCCGAATATGCAAATTACCCTCAATATATCCGTTTCAGCCCTTCGGGAAGCAGTTATTCAAACAGCGACGCTGCTTATTACGGAGCGCCCGTTCAGAATATCACAGAATCGGAAAACAAGGCAAAGCTTGCGGTACATATAGGAACAGACCCAAAAAATCTTTCGGATGTTGTCGAATTTGAAGCGGATCGGTACGGAGTTGAGTCGCAGCCGTATGACATAGGGCAGTATCTTTTCGGCGATGAAAAGGAGATACGCAGTGTAACGCTTTACTACAGATTTGAGCATCCCGACAGGGGCGCTGTTTCGCCAATCTATGTGATGAAGCTCCGCCGCGATAATACCGCACCCGTATTTGACATGTCCGTTTCCGAAACAGAACGCATGACAAATGAAGTGCTTGTGAAGCTTAACGGTGTTTACGACAGGCAGACGGCGCCCGACGGAACGGTTGTTACCGACACGGAGAATCCGCAAAGCCGCTTTGAAGCATGGCGCAGGGCAGTGAAAAGCGATAATTTGGATTCAATCCCGGAGGAGGATTTGAACGGCAGATGGGTTGGTTTTGATGAAGAAGCCGGCGAGAATATTTATGAGGATTATGTGAGAGTGAGACCCGACGCGGACGGAATTTATCATTTTATAAGCAATGGGTATATCATGATGAATGCCGAGGACGACGCGGGAAACTACAGCAGTGAAGCGCTGATAAACGGCGAAAGGGTTGTAATAAAAGAGGAGGGCATGGATTTTCCGTGCTATTACATAGAGAATGTTGATTCCGAGCCGCCTGCATTTGAAACCGTGCCGACCGTCGCCGTAAACGACGGAAGCTTCACTCTGACGGCAAAGGGTGATGAAACCGTTAAAAATGTTTATGTGAAGTTCGACAAGGCTTATTCCGAGCTGCTTTCGGGCAGCGTCTCCGCAGCCGACGCCGCATATAACATAAAGGACGTGCCGGGAATGCTTTCGGGCGGCTTCAATGCGGAAAACGGAGAGATTACCGCCGAAATATATGCAAAATATTCGCAGTCGGTTCCGCTTTCCTCCGTAACGCTCATTATTGAGGACAGCGCAGGAAATCAAAGTGAATACAAATATGCTTTTGAAGTGCCGCTGTACGGGAAAAAAGCGGAGATCACAAACGCAAGGAACGCAAACGGCTATTCCGTTTGGTCGTATGGTGAAGCGCTTAATTTCAGCGTGCCCGTAAGCTTGGACGGAACGGACGGCAAGTATGCGCTTTCATACGAAAGCGTTCCGATATATGCGGAC
>CAJJUC010000020.1 GCA_905195005.1 uncultured Eubacteriales bacterium
TGCTGAAGCCCGGCGGAACCTTTCTCATCTGCAACGAGAGCAACGGCGACACGGACAGGGACGAGAAGTGGACGGAAATCATCGGCGGCATGACCATCTACAAAGACACAGAGCTGAAAGCGTATCTGGAGCAGGCGGGCTTTCACGATGTGCAGATACACAAAAAGAAAAATTGGCTATGCGTCACGGCGCGGAAATGAGGGCTATCGAAAAAATACAGCGCAAAGGAGGTGAAGCAAATGGAAGTATTATTCGGAATATTGATTCCTTTTATCGGGACAGCGCTCGGCTCGGCGTGCGTGTTCTTTATGAAAAAATCACTCGGCGATTCGGTACAGCGTGCGCTTGCCGGCTTTGCCGCCGGAGTGATGGTTGCGGCATCTATTTGGAGTCTTTTGATTCCGGCAATCGAGCAATCGGAAAATCTGGGCAAGCTATCCTTTTTCCCTGCATTAATCGGATTTTGGGTCGGTGTGCTGTTTTTGCTCATGCTCGACCGTCTGATTCCTCATCTTCATGTTGGGAGTGAGCAAGCGGAGGGCCCTAAAAGCAAGCTTGGGCGCACCACGATGATGGTGCTGGCGGTGACATTACATAACATTCCCGAAGGAATGGCGGTGGGCGTAATGTACGCAGGGTTCCTTGCAGGAAACGCACAAATCACGGCGGCGAGTGCACTTGTCTTATCCATCGGCATTGCCATTCAGAACTTTCCGGAAGGGGCAATCATCTCTATGCCGCTTCGAGCAGAGGGAGAAAGCAAGGGCAAGGCGTTTTTGGGCGGTGTGTTTTCCGGTGCTGTCGAGCCTATCGGCGCAGTGCTGACACTTCTTGCAGCGCAGCTCGTGATACCGTTGCTGCCGTATTTTCTAAGCTTTGCCGCAGGCGCCATGCTCTATGTTGTGGTGGAGGAGCTGATTCCCGAAATGTCGCAGGGAAAGCACTCCAACATAGGAACGATTTTCTTTGCGGCGGGATTTGGTATTATGATGGTGTTAGATGTAGCTTTGGGATAGGCAAAGTGGAGCACAAAACAGGAGTGAAGAATAATTATGAAATACAAAATCGAGAAAAACACTGTACAGGAAACGCTTATCATTCCGCTTTATTCCCGGAAGCTGTGCTCGGAGCTGTACCCGAACATCTATCGGGATAAAATGGCGGTGCAGTTGATTAACAAAATTGACTACGACTTTTCGCAGGTCGAGAAAAACTCCCGCAGTCTGATGCAGCGTTTCGGTGCACTGGAGGTTGCTATGAGGCAGAACGATTTGGCATGGGAAGTAAGGGACTATTTAAAAGATCACCCAAAAGCCGCAGTAGTCAATCTTGGCTGCGGACTGGACAGCACCGGAAGAAGCTGCGACAACGGCAGCTGTAAAATATACAACCTGGATTTTCCCGATGTCATAACCGTGCGTAACGAGCTTTTGCCCGCCGATGAGCGTGAGGAAAACATCCCCTGCAATTTGAATAATACCAAATGGTTTGAAAAAATCGACGCTTCCGGCGGTGCGATATTCTTCGCCTCCGGTGTGTTTTACTATTTCTTAACCGAGCAAGTCAAAGCGCTTGTGCAAGCAATGGCGGACGCTTTCCACGGCGGCGTGCTGGTATTTGACGCAGCGAACCGGGCAGCGGTGAAAATGATAGCAAAAACTTGGCTCAAAAGTGCGAAAATCAAGGATGTGTGTGCATATTTCGCCGTTTCGGACGCAAAGAGCGAGCTTTCTTTGTGGGACAGCCGCCTGAAGGTTTCAAGCCGCGGCTATATGCTGGGCTACAATGACCTTCGTGACCCGTCCGTCAGCGGCTTTTTCCGTTTCCTTGCCAAAGTCGGCGATAAAATGATGAAAATGCAGATTGTGAAGATTGCCTTCAGAAACAAATGACAGAAAACGATGTGTTAAAGGAGCAAAACAATGAAATACATAGGTATGCCCATAGGAATGTGGGCACTATTTGCCCATTCATTCCGAAAGCAGTTGACGGCGGTGTTCGGATATGATGCTGATATGGCGAATAGTATCACAAGAAAGGCAAAGCCGAGATACAGGGAAATCATTGCAGGGTTGCCGGAGTTTGAGATCGCGGACCGTTTTAAGATGAACATCGTCAACTGTGCGATGATCGGTGCGTTCATCCTCTCTATGCCGGAGCATCCGGATGTGGAGCAGCTGACAGAGTATTATGCAAAAGCTATGATGACAAAACCGATGAAATGGTTTTGTCGAATGAGCGGCAAGAAGAAATTCACTGAAAAGGACATTGCCGATATGAAAGTGACAGCCGACTTGAGAGCTGCCGACCGAAATCCCTACTCATGGAATATGGACTTTTTCGAATACCCGGACGGCAGCGGCTACGAATGTCGGTTCACCAAATGCGGCATCTGCGTGTTGATGCAAAATCTGGGACTTTATGACCTAACCCCGGCGCTGTGCCGCCTTGACTACACGATGAGCGAAGCCGGCAGTGTATCAGATTTTGTGCGAAAGTACACGATTGCCTCCGGCGGGGCGTACTGCGACTGCTGTTATAAGAAAAAGATGCTTTAAGCGGGAGGAAAAGTGATATGAAATACAACGGATTTTATTTTTGGATGTTCAAGAGCCCGATGAGAAGGGTTCTGACAGAGAAATATGGCAAAGCGTGCGCTTCGGATATTATGAAAAAGAGCAGAAAGGTCTATCGGGAACTGGTGGAAAAGGCAGATGACATTGGTGGCGACAACCCTATGGCATACAACGAGTTGTTTGCACTTGCCTTTGTTGCGCCATATGTGGCAAGTGAGAAAAAAATCCCCCCGGAGACAGTGCAGGAGATGATGCGGCGTTCGCTTTACCACATCAAATGGTATTTTGCGAAAACCGATCTGAACACCGCCAAGGGTAAGGCAGAAAACAAAAAGAGCATCGTGAAATATTACAAGTGGTACACGCCGGAAAAGGAAAAACAGTATCCGAACTCGTTCAAAGTGGATTTTGTGGGACAGCCGTATGAGGGTGCCTGCTACTACCGCATTACTCGCTGCCCAATCTGTGCCTATACGAAAAAGTTGGACGTTTCCAAACTTATGCCGCTGTTCTGCGAACTTGATGAAGTAATGATCTCCCTTCAGCATGGTGTACTGCACAGAAAACAGACGCTGGCAAACGGAGGAGAGTACTGCGGCTACTTCATAACCGGGGACAAAGAGTAACTTTTCGTTTTGCGGAATTTTGTCGCTAGTTTAAAGCCACATTTTCGTAAATGATATGCGGCTTTACTTTTTTTGAAAAATTTTTATTTCGGCACAAAATCATACCTTTGACACGAAAAGTCCAACTGTTGACACGAAAGGGTAAACAATTGACACGAAAGGTCGGGGTAAAATTTTACGGTTTCATTTTTTTATTGAAATAGATATTTTCGGGCAATTCCGGCATAAAAAATGTGCTGCCGATAAGGAGAAAACATTATCGCACAGCAGCACTTTTACACGATGTATTCCGAAAACCGCACAGGCAAAAGGTTTATTTGAAACCGAAATATAAAGCAAAAACCTCAAGGTTTCTATCAACCTTGAGGTTCTTATTTGGTGCTCGAGACCGGGATCGAACCGGTACGCCTTTATGGGGCACGGGATTTTAAGTCTGTTTTTGAAAAGTTTATATAAATTTATCTTTCTTTATATAAAGCCTTATAAACCCAATTCTAATAAGAATTATAAGGTTTTTAAATTGTAAAGCCCCGATAGAGTGTATTATGATTTTATTTGAGTTTTTGAAAAAAATGTGATTATTTATTGCAGTCTGTTGTAGTACTTTTAATTATTAAATTTTAATATTGCAATTTCTTTGATGTGAGGATATAATATAAAGAGAAAGGAGGGGCAGATATGTGTACACAGAACGAGCTTATAAAGATTTTAGAGGTTTTTGCCTGGAGTGTAAAAAAAGAAATTGGCAGTAAGCTTTCAGACGTTATTTTGTTTGGTTCATATGCACGTGGAGATTATGATGAAGAATCAGATGTTGATGTTGCTGTAATAGTTGATGTTCCACAAGGCGAAGAACACATATATTATAAGCAATTAATAAAGATTATTGGGGATATTGATGAGCAGTTCAATTATACAGTACTGCTTGCTCCCGTTGTAATAAGTAATAAGATGTACGAAACATGGAAGGATGATTTGCCTTTCTATAAGAATATTCAAAAAGAAGGTGTTAGAATTGTTGCATAGCGAAAAGGCAATATTGCTTTCAAAATATCGTCTTGAACAGGCATTGGAAAATTTGAATAGTGCACGGAAAAATTTTGAAATTGATGAGCTCAAAACAGCGAATAACAGAGCATATTATTGTGTATTCCATGCAATGAGAGCTGTTATTGCCTTGGATGAGCAGGATTTCAAAAAACATTCAGGTATTATATCATACTTCCGTGAACATTATATTAAAACAAAGGTTTTCAATCGGCAGTGTTCTGATATAGTAAGCAGTTCAAGCCTTATACGTAATAAAAGTGATTATGATGATTTTTACATTGCCTCCAGACAGGAGACACACGAGCAGGTTAAAAATGCTCAAATATTTTATGAAATGGTAAAGGACTATTTGCAACAGATATATTAGCTTGACCCGTTTCATATACAGAAAGCAATCAGAACAAGTAACCCCGGCGGAGATTATTCAAAACAGGTATCAAAAATGTTGCGTGAGAACAGGCTTGATGATTTGTTTAATTATCTTGATGCTGTTCAACAGCCTTGAAAACAAAACCGCAGAGGAACGGGTACGCCGTTTGCTCAGTTATTTGAAAGACAATCGAAACGGCTTGATTCCTTACCGCAAGAGAGGATTAAATCTTCCGCAACTTCCGGATGGACTTGTTTACAAAGGTATGGGAAACGGCGAACACAATATGTTTCTTGTGGTTGCAAAACGAATGAAGCACAGGGGTGCTTGCTGGAGTCCGCAAGGTGGTCTTAAACTATGCAAGCTACTTTGCCATAAAGTTAGTAATACCCTTGTAAAAACGATAGAAAGTCTGACAACCTTTGAAATCCCCGAATGCTTGCAGGAGCCTTCTATGAAGCCTTTGCTGAGTTCGTCAAAAGCGCCGAAGAAAGACGGCAAAGGATACGAAGGTAAACACGCAAGCATTCCCTTTGCTGATTATGCAATTACTAACGAAACAAAGGAAATTATTGACTGGCTTAAAGGAAAATATTTCTCATTGCCCTCATATTTTTAGATTTTGAGCCGAGGGAAAGCAGTCACCGCAAGGCGGCTTGCCGTTGACGCTTTCGAGATAAAATGCTACAATGGATTTCACAGACGGAAAAAGACCTTATATTTTTGAGTTTTTCGCCGTCAGTGTGTTTGTGATATGCATTTTATCGCAGTAACAGTCAATGGTGACGGAAACTCTGCAATACTATCTGTTTGAGTTGCTCGAAAATTTAGTGAAAAATTTGCCAACTTTTACTTGACACTAACCGTTTGCCTATGTATAATGAATGCGGCGAGAGGTGCCGGGGCGACATGGACTGTAAATAATCTTGCACGGTACTTTGCAATGCAGAACTATAATACCTATATTGCCGATATGTCGGGAACAAAAGCCGTTGCAATGATGAAACTTAAAAATATTGAGTGTTTTACAAAAAATAAAAAAGATATAGATTTTTATTGACGAGAAATTAGCATATAGATAAAGCAAGGGCGCTCTCAAAGGAGGGCGCTCTTGTTTTATCTATGCTGCAACCGATGCTTAAAAGAAAAAATGAATTTCGTTTCTCAAAAATTACTTGGATTATATTATCACTTAGCTGATTTGAACTGTTTTATATTCCTTAGAATTTAAAAAAAGAAATGGGGAAAACCATCTTACATACGTCTATACCGCCGGATACGAGGCAAAGCCCTCGTTTGTTCAGGCGGAGGATTGCGTACTGAACAGAAAAAATTAAGTAATTAAAAAGGGGGCGCTGAAATGATAGGTAATGTAATAGTCGGGCAATCGGGCGGGCCTACATCCGTAATAAACGCAAGTCTGGTGGGCGTATACAAAACGGCGCTTGATATGGGCGCAGGTAAAATTTACGGAATGATAAACGGAATGTACGGCTTTTTGGACGAAAAGTATGTTAATTTAAAAGACTGTATACAAAACGACCTTGAAATAGAGCTTTTAAAGCGCACGCCGTCATCTTACCTCGGGTCGTGCCGCTTTAAGCTTCCGGATTACAATATTGACGAAGAGCCGTATATTAAAGCCTTTAACCTGTTAAAAAAGCTTGATATAAAGTATTTCTTCTATATCGGCGGCAACGATTCTATGGACACACTTTGCAAGATGGGTGAATACGGCAGAAAAATCGGGTCGGATATACGGTTTGTCGGTGTGCCGAAAACCATTGACAATGACCTTGAGGGAACAGACCACACACCGGGTTTCGGCAGCGCGGCAAAATACATAGGCTCTGTAATGAAAGAGGTTATAAGGGATAACAAGGTGTACGGCTCGGACCTTATCGCCGTTGTTGAAATTATGGGAAGAAACGCGGGATGGCTTGCGGCAGCGTCCGCGCTTTCAAAAGCAGAGGACTGCGAAGGCCCCGAAATGATTCTTCTTCCCGAAATAACGTTTGACCCTGAGAAATTTTTAAACGAAACAGTACAGCGCCATAAAGAAAAGAAGGCGTTTGTTATAGCCGTGTCGGAAGGAATTATGACAGAAGACGGAAAATACGTATGCGAAATGAATAAAAAAAGCGAATATAAGGACGCCTTCGGGCACACCTCGCTCGGCGGAACGGCGTTGTTTCTTGCAGATTTTCTTGCGCAGAATATGGGAATAAAGACAAGGGGATTTTCCCTCGGACCGCTGCAGCGCTGTGCTTCGCACATAGTGTCAAGAACGGATATTACAGAGGCGTTTCAGGTAGGGGCAGAGGCGGTAAAAGAGGCTGTTATGGGAAAATCCGAGATAATGACGGTTATAAAAAGGCTTTCTGACGACCCGTACAGAATTGACATAGAATCGGCGAATGTATCCGAAATTGCAAATGCGGAAAGAAAAGTACCGCTTGATTGGATAAAAGGCGACAAAGTCGGCGTAAAAAAGCAGTGCGTTGATTATATGAAGCCGCTTATCATCGGCGAGCTTTCGCCGTTTATGGTAGAAGGAATGCCGAGGCATTTGTTCCTTGTTTAATAGAGAGATGGGGCGTAAACCTAAGTTTACGCCCCATCTCTCTATTAAAAACAAAGCCTATAGGGGATATAAATTTCCGGGAAGTTTTGTCGGCTCTGTTTTTTAGCAAAAAATTAAAAATGTATGATTTAATGGGCGGGGTTGACTCATTTTGGGTAAATTTCGACTGCACTTTTATCGACATTTCCATATGGGATTGCCCCTCGAATTATTACGATTCATTCTGTTTTTTGTAGCTTTTTACTGTCTGTTTTTCTTTGGAGGGCATAAGGTCATCATCTGAAAAATAATTAGACAAATTGCTGTTTAAAACAAGCTGCGGTGCAATATATATTTTATTGCTTGTAGGTTTATTTTCGGTGATATAATCATAAAGAACCTTTACGGCTGTTCGCCCGTGCTTTTCCAAATTCTGAAAGATGATACCCTCTATAACACCCTTTTTTAAGTATTCGACAGTTTTGCTGTAAACATCCGTGACGATAATTCTGGCAGATGCTCCGGATTCCTCTACAAATCTGCATACAGATGCCGAATTTGCGGTAGCTGAATAAATTCCAATCATATTTTTATTTTTTTCAAAAACTCTTTTAACGAGCTGATATGCAATTTCATCGTCATCATGCGTTTCGTAAACTCCAAGAATGTTCAGCCCTCTTTTATTTGCCTCATCGGTAAAGCCATTGATTTTTAAATAATGCTCTGCATTATCCTTGTTGCCGACAAATACTATTGCATTTGAGCAATCGGAAATTGAAAGACTCAGCATTTCCGCAGCCATGCGTCCCGAACAATATGCATCAATCTGAATAGAGCAAAGATATCTGTTGCTGAGAGATTTCGAATCTCCTACTAAAACAACAGGTATTTTTTTTTCGTTAAGCTTAGAAAAAATCTTTTCAAGACCTATAGGGAAAGCATCGCAAACGATAACTCCGTTAAGACCGTCTTCAATACATTTCTCCAGCAATTCGGCAGTTTCCTTGCCGGAACTATTGTTTTCAACGTAATAATATTTGCTTTCAACATTGTAATCATAAAGACGCGTAAACTCCTCATCAAGGCCTTTCTTTAAAGAATTGTAGTATTCAGGCCATTCGAGAGGGATTACGACGCCGATTTGTATGCATGCCCTTGCCATGCTTTGAGCAACCTTGTTTTTCCTGTAGCCAAGTCTTTCTGCGGATTCGAGAACACGTTCACGCATTTCCTTGCTTACGCCGGGTTTGTTGTTCAGAACTCTGTTAATGATGCTTAAAGAAACACCGAGTTCGTTCGAAATATCTTTAATGGTAACTCTTTTTCCCATAATATCCCCCCTAAAATCTCTTTTAGAATATCATAATTCGGATAATATGTCAAACAGTATTAATACAAAAAAAGAAACGTTTCGCAAAAAAAATATGCAAAAAACTACCAGTAAACATAAAATTTGGTCAATTAGCATTAAAACATATTGAAAAAAACGTATAAAAAATAAAAAGTGTATAAAAATTTTAAAAAAAGACTTGAAAAACGTTTCACATCATGTTATACTTTAAACAGAAAGTGAATTATGAAAAATAAGAGGGTGTTGCTAAATGAGAGGAAAAGTTCGTTTAAAGGCGGCAATAATTGCGGCGGCGCTTATGCTCGGACAGATTTCTTCGGGTGCGGTGTCAGCCGAAGAAAAAGATGGCGGAGGTTTGGGATACAGCGTAATTCTTAACGAGAATTTCGAAAGCTACAGCATCGGTACCGTTTCGGCAACAACGCTTGGCGGAGGCACTGCCAAAGGAAACGGATGGTTTATTGAAAATGAAAGCGGCAAGGATAATAAGTTTTTTAAAATGGTTATAAACACTTCCTCCGACGCGCATCTTGACAGGGTGATTTCGCCTGCGGCATCGGGAAGGTTCGTTTTTGAAGTGGATATATGCTTTTTCGATTACGGAAATGTTAATAAAAACATACAGCTTATGTCCTCTGAAAACAAAGATATTCCGCTTATCGGCTTTCGGCCGGACGGAACGCTTCGGACATATAACGGAATTGAAATTGCAAGATATGCTCTTAACAAATACTACAGAGTATCAATGCTTATAGACACGGATAATCAAGCAATGAGCGTGTGGTTTAACGGGAAAAGAAGAATTAAAAATCACAAGCTTGCAATACAAGACGCGGCGAAGCTTCGGATACATATGACGAATGTAAAGGACACGAGCACTATTGGTGTGGACAACATTTCACTCTATTATGCGGAAAAACCATTGAGTGATGAAGAAAAAAAGGAACATTTTGAAGAGCAGGGCATCAGTTCGGCAACAGGAAGCGGTCTTTCCGTAGAAACGGTGATGAAGGATGCCGTTGCAATGTATGCGGGAAAAAGCAATGTCCTGATCAACGGTGTAAAAAGCTATATATCACCGGACAAGTCGCTTAAACCTTTTGAAACAGACGGAAAATATTTTGTTCCGATCGGATTTTTCGGAAAAAGCATTGGAGCGGATGTAACTTATTCCGCAGAGGAAAATACAAGTAAGGTTGTACTCGGTGATAAAAGCGCAATATTTAATCTCACTGATAAAACAGCGGTTATTAACGGAGAGAGCGCCGGCTCGGATATATTTACCGTTAATAACGGAAGTGTTTATGCCTCCGTTGAAGTTTTGTGCAGCGCTTTCGGAAAATACCTTCATACTGAGGATAACGGAATTATTATATATAGCAGCAGAGATTTATCCGAGATTCTCGACTGGAGCAAAAACTTAAAATTGATGCGAAATATATCAGAAAGCTATATGTTTGACGACGTAAGCGGAAAAGAGCTTGCCGATAGGATAATCTCGAGAAATCCGAACAAAAAGCACCCGCGCCTTATAATGACGGACAGTGATTTTGAAAAAATCAGAAATGAGGTTGCAAAGACGGACGGAGATCGGATTTACAAAAAGCTTTATGACGGCTTGAAGGATAAAGCTGATAAATACCTTACGCAGAAAACTTCAGGATATGAAATAAGAGACGGGATACGTCTTCTTGCAGTTATAAGAGAGAATAAGGAGAGAATGCTCAATCTTGCGCTTATGTATAATCTTACCCTTGATGAAAAATACGCAAGACGGGCTTATCTTGAAATGTACACTACGGCAAGCTTTGTAAACTGGAATCCGTATCACTTTCTTGATGTGGGTGAAGCGGCGGCATCAATGGGTATATGCTACGATTGGCTTTACAATTATATGAGCGAGGCTGAAAGAAAGCCTATACGTGAGGCAATTGTCAAAAATGCAATATATCCGATTATGGACGATTTCGATGATAAACCGCGGAATCGTTCGTGGAATTGGCGCGGAGAGCTTGCGGACAACTGGTGCTTTGTGGTTGGCGGAGTTGGCGTGGGAGCAATGGCTGTCGTTGATGAACTGTCCGGTCAGGATCGCACAAATGCCGAGCGCGCGATGGAACAGACGCTTATCGATATAAGGCGTGCACTCAGCTTATTTGCTCCGAGCGGCGGTTATGAAGAAGGCATTAACTACTGGGGTCTTACAATGGAGTTTTATACATATATGATGAAATCGTTGGAAACAGCCGTTGGTGAAGAATTTGGATATGTTGATGTGCCGGGTATGAGAAACACGAATAATTACATATTCTCGATGAACGGTTCGGTAAGTACATTCAGTTATCATGACACGGGTATGTCGTCGTCGCTTATTCCGCCGCAGACGCTTTTCTTAGCGGAACGCTTCGGAAATTATGCGGAAGCACAGCCGCGGATAAACCAAATACTTACGGGTGCGGCAACGGTGATGGATATGTGCCTGTATAAATGCGAATTTTTAAACGCTGCAAAAAACGACAGCCCGCTTGATGTTTACATGCCTATTGCGGAAACAGTAACGATGAGAAGCGGCTGGAACAGAAACGATACATATGTAGGCTTCCATTGTGATGACCCTTACGGAAGCAGCGGGCATGACCATATGGATTCGGGCGTGTTTGTGCTTGATGCAATGGGAGAAAATTTCTTTACAGACCTTGGAAGCGACAGCTATAATTTGCAGCCGTATCACGATACGTATCGTTTCCGGGCTGAGGGACATAACACAATTGTTCTCAACCCGAGCAAGGATTACGGGCAGAAATTCGGCGGCAAGGCAAATATTGAGGAATACAAATTCAGTGAAACGGGCGGATATGTTATAGGAAATCTGACAGAAGCATATGACGAAAATCTTTCGGAAAGTATGCGCCGCGGCGTGAAGCTGGATAATTACAGAAGAATGGTGACAGTCCAGGATGAGGTTCGGCTCAAAGAGAAATCTGACTTCTGGTGGTTTGCACATACAAAAGCTGAGATTGAAATAAGCGAGGACGGTAAAAGCGCTGTCCTTGACAGAAACGGGAAAAAGCTTCTTGCAAAAATCATTTCGGGCGACGGCGCATCCTTCTCAGTTATGGAGGCGAAGCCGCTTCCAACATCTCCTGAGGTTAAGGGGCAGGATAAAAACGAAGGTTTTTCAAAGCTGACGGTGCATATACCTGAGTGCCAAACGCTTGATTTGGGAATCGTCTTTATAAGCTATGACCAGGCATATGAAGCTGAAAACTATGATTTCACTTACAAACCGCTTGATGAATGGGAGGCACCGCAAGGTAAAATGAGCGACCTTTTAAAGGCAACTGTTAATTCGATAAAAATAAATTCAGTACCTTTAGACGGATTTTCGCCCGACATATTTGACTACGAAGTCCCGGTAACATCGCTTTCAAATGAAGATGACAATATAGAGGTTTCGGCAGAGGGCGAATATGAAATTATCAAAAAAACAGAGCTTATCGGCGAAACAAAGATAATTGCAAGCCGCAACGGAAAGAAAGAAAAATCCGTTTATACGCTGAAGTATAATATTAAGCCCGAATATACTCAGCCAACGGGAAAAGAACAGATTGTTCCGGTTTCTGTTACGGCAAGCTCAGTTCCGCAGCCCGAAAACAGCCCGGAAAACACAATTGACGGAAGTCTGAACACCAGATGGTCGTGCGCAAAGGAATGCTGGATTGAATATGACCTTGGTTCCGTTAAAAGCCTTGACAGCGTTGGAGTTGCTTTCATGGACGGAACCTCGCGGACGGCTCAGTTTGAAATTGAGCTTTCGGAAGACGGTTTAAATTATACAAAGTATTTTGCAGGAGATTCTCTGCCGACACTGGAGCTTGACAATCATAAACTGTTTGGCGCAAATGCAAGATATGTCAGAATTAATTGTTACGGTTACGACAACAACAGGAGCCAATGGAACAGCATCACGGAATTTGTATGCTATGCACAGTAAATAAAAATGCAGTGATGCAAAGCCTTATCTGCGACGAGAGTCTGTTCGGCGCAGATAAGGCAACGGGTTAAGCATGATCTTCTCCGTCGCAAAACGGGAAGCTCAGCAGATAAAAATTTATATGGGCATAAGAAACCCGAACCGCATTGGGTTAGAGTTTCTTATGACGAAAGGAGAAGGAGAAATGAAAAAACTAATAACATCGGTCATCGCAGCGGCGATTTGTTTGCTGACGGCGCAGATAGCAACATTTGCTATAGGTGATGACACGGGCATTGTGGATTTCAATGAGCTGATGCAGCACGGCTACAACGAGGAAGCGGTCACTGAAATGAAAGCGTATCTTAAGGAAAGAACGGGAAGTGCTTACGTAGGCAGCGCAAACACTGATTATACGAACGGAACGGGAAGAATTTATCCGTATAAGTGGGACGAGACAACAGAGAGCGAGTACGCACAAGAATTCGGAACAAGCATAAGATTTGACCGCGGAAGCGCAAACGGTAATCTTTTCTTCTATAATGACAAGATTAACGGAAGCAGTGTGACTGAATTTTCTATTATGAAAACCGACAGCAGCAGATTTGTGCTTGAATTAAGAATTGATAAAACCGGCGGCGGAGATTCCGGCGTTAATATGCTTGAGTTCGGCGCCGGAAATGAAATTAAAACATTTGACGGGCAAAAAATTGCAACGTACGAAACAAATAAGTGGTATGACGTCAGGTATATATATAACTGCCAAAGTGCATATGCAAGAATAGGAATAAAGGAGCACGGCGCGGAGGAGTATAATTATTATGACGGCTTTTACCTTAATCCCGCTTACAATTATTCTGCCGGTGTTTCGAGAATTACTTTAACATGGTACAACGGTTCGAATGCTTCCACTGCATACATAGACAATCTTCGTGTGCAGAGATTAAGCGATGCAGTTGTTCCGACGCTTAACAGCTATGGTGATGATTTCGAGGGAGAACTTATTTATCTTAACACACCCTCCGACTGGACAAAAGAGTATCGCGGCTGGAATATAAACGGAACTGATTGCACGGCGAAAAATACAGAGGTTCCGGAGCTCGGCGGAGCGGACGGCAAGGTGCTGAAACTTGATATAAGAGCATCATCAAGCAAAACCGTGCAGCTGGGGAGAAAGCCCTTTGCCGAAGCAAAAACGCCGAGAGTATTCCATGATATAAAATTTAAAATCGGCGGAGGAAAAAATGATGCCTCCAATACGCATGACGGCAGCTACAAGGGACTGTATGTGTACACGGCGAACAGTGACGGCAGCAAAAAAGGAGAGAACTGGCTGTTCGGACTGATGAACGATACGCTTCAGATTTGCGATTATTACGACGGAGCGGCTCATAACAGAAATATTCCCATAAAAGTACACCCCGATAAGCTTTATGACTGCGAATTTATTTATGATGCGGAAAACAGGATTGCAAGAGTATCGCTGACGGGAGAAAACGGCAGACAGATTGTAACGGATATAAGAAACGAAAAGGTTTTCGGAACAGAGGACGGAACATGGGCGAATCTTTCGTATGTTGTGTTAAGCCTGAGGGGTGCAAACTGTTGCGCATATTTTGACGATTTCAAATGGAACATTCATCAAAACGGTTTGTTTGAAGCGGGGGCAAGCAATCTCCTCAGCGGGCTTGACAATTCGGCAAATATGGATGAAAGTGTGGTATTTAATTTTAACCAGACAATAAACGGGTCGGATGAAGGACTTGCGGATGCAATTGTCACTGTTAAAGAGGGGAATGAGGCGGCTACTGCCCCGACCTACAGATTTAAGTCCTTCGGAAACGCCGTTGCCGTTAATTTTAAGGAGCTTGACCCGAACACATGCTACACAGTTTCGATAAGCGGCGTGAAAAACCTTGCAGGCGAAGATATTATAAACGAGCCGGCGGAAAAAACCTTTACAACAAATCAATACGATGTGCTTGTGACAGGAGGAAAACCAACAGTTGATGCGGAGGGAAATGCGTCCGCAACCATGTCGGCGGCTTATTCCGAGGGTAAGAACGTTAAAATGATTTCTGCGGCATACGATGAAAACGGAATTTTGACGGAGGTTATTTGCGAGAATAAGACGATAGAAAGGACTCCGGCTGTTTTCGGTGTTTCAAAGGATTTGTTTACAAAGGATTTCAGTTATGTGTGTTCATATATATGGAGTGATTTTACAACATTGATTCCGTTTTCCGAGGTTGGAACAAACAAAAACTGAGGTTAATGTTGATTGTATCGGGTCGGCTTAAGCCGACCCGAAAGATCGGAGGTAGTTATGAAAAAATACATCAAATTCTTGGCGGCGCTGATTTTGACCTTTTCAGCCTTGAAATGCCATGCTGCCGATTTGGAACCTATAACGGAAATTGATTTGAATACAGATACAAAAGTTATAACCGTTAAGGGTTATAATATATCGAAAAAGTTTGACAGAATTACATATGAGGTTTTAAAAGACGGAATTGAATGGGGAGAGGAACCGCCGTTTGAAAATGAAGATGAGGATTCAGCCGCCATGCCTCCGGTTGTTTCCGGAACAAAATTAAGCGATTTCAATGAGGAAACCGAGAGTGTGCTTGATTATCTTGAAGCATTCGGTCAAACAAAATCAAACCCCGGTGAATTGTATGTTTTTACCGTAAACGGGTATACAAGGGATACGCTGCCAAAATTAAGAATCCGCTTCGGGAAAGGCGAAACAGTGGAATTTGACCCTGCCGCATTAGACAGTATTAACGGGGCGGATGATGAGAATGTGCTGTTCGAAACGATAAAGAATAACGCATATATATGGAACAAGGTTAAAGACGAATACGACAGTCTGATAAATACTGCGCAGAAGGAAAGTATTTTTAAAAATGTACTGTTTGAATTAAAATGCTCTGCTGAAAAGGAATTTAAGGTTCCCGCAGAGGTTATATCACTTGTTAAGAATGCAATTGAGATAACGCAGATAAGGGGTGCTTCGGATGAAACGGAAGTGCAAAACCTTATTAACTACTGCATGAATTATTCGATAACAGGCAGCAATTCGTATGATATATATACAGGCATAAACGGATTTGATAAAATTATGAGTGCAGCTCAGAAAAAAGCGCTCATTTTATATATTAGGGATAATCGCAGCAAATATGGGAGTATAGCGGAATTTGTTAAGGATTTTCATGAAAAAACGGTTTTATATGCCGTCAAGGACAGCTTGAGTAAATTTTACTTGAATACTGTTTTTAATAAGTCCGACAGACTTTCCGGCACTGTAATTGATAAATACAGATTGTACAGCGAAAGCAAGCAAATTGCAGTATGCGAGATGATTGCTTTCGATAACAAATTGTATGAAAGCATTGATGAGCTGACAGCTGCCATAGATAAGGCAGTATCAGTTATAAAGGATAGCAGTTCAAGCGGCAAAACGGGCGGATCCGGCGGCGGCAGACAAACCGGCGGAATCGGGAAAATTTCCTCTTCAGACAAGCAGTCTGCTGATAAGAACACTTACAGCGATATATCGGATGTTTCATGGGCGAAGGATGCCATAGAAAAGCTTACCGAAAGAAAAATTGTTTCCGGCAGAGGAAACGGGAGGTTTGACCCTCATGCAGAAGTCACAAGAGAGGAATTTATAAAAATGCTTGTGGGAGCGCTCAATCTTACGGATGCGCAGGCAGTAACGGAGCTTGAAGATGTAGGCAAGAACGAATGGTATTATATATATGTTGCAAGCGCTGTAAAAAACAGTATTGTAAATGGCGTCGGAAATAATAAATTCGGAACGGGAAAAAATATCACGCGCCAGGAAATCGCAGCGCTCATATACCGCGCGGCATTAAAGGTTAATATAAGCTTGAAAAACGGGGGCAGTGTGAGCTTTTCGGATAAGGAAAGCTTAGCGCCTTGGGCGTTTGAAGCAGTCGCTGCACTTAATGAGAGCGGCATAATGCAAGGAATGGACGATAACCGTTTTAATCCGCTGGATAACGCAAGCCGTGCGCAAGCGGCAAAGGTTATTTACGAGCTTATAAAAAGACTGGAGGGAACGGCGTGAAAAAAATAACGGCAATTGCTTTATGCTTGGTTTTGGCTTTTGCCTCGGTAAATATTAGCGCAAAGGTCAGCGGAACGCGTGCAAAAGCGCATGATTTACAAGCCGCAGCGGCAATAGGGATTATCGATGCGCAATATATTGCACAGCCGGAAAAGGTATTGACGCGCGGCGAGGTGATCGACATGGTTGTGAAGCTTTACGGAAGCAGCGCGCTCGAAAAAAACCCGGAGTTCTCTGATGTGACCGAGCATGACAAGTACTATGAGTCAATTAAAAAGGCTGTCGGTATGGGTGTGATTAAGGGTTACGGTGACGGTACGCTCAGAGCAGGAAATGAAGCCACTGTGGCGGAAACGGTTATAATGCTGCTCTCCGTTCTTGGCTACGGAGAGCTTATTGGTGGCGGAATGACTGTGTCAGCCGCTTTGTCAAAGGCAAAAATCGGAGTGATTTCCGATGGGGCGAACACGCGTCCGATTACGGCGGAAAAGCTTGCGTCGCTTGTTATGGACGCGTGTGAGTCAAAACCGGCTGTGCTGAGCGTCGGCGGCAAGGATTATCAATATGAATTTTCAAACGACTGCCTGATGGAGCTTTATCTTGATATTCATAAGACGGAGGGCATGGTAACGGCGAATGAAACTACCTCGCTTAAGTCGGCAGACGGCGCAGGTGACAACCGTTTAAAGCTTGATTCGGAAATATATTTTGACAGAAACGGTGTGTTTGGCAAGTATTTGGGATACAATGTAATTTGTTACTATAAGGATAACGGCGGAGCAAGCAATGAAATTATATATATGTACGCGGATAAGACGGAGGTAACGGTAATATCTGCCGATGATGTTGAGGAATTCAGAGCAAACAAGCTTTATTATAATGAAAACGGCAGAGTTAAAAGTATAGATGTAAATCTTGCCGCGGTGGATTTCATTTACAACAATTCGTTTGAAATTGCCCCGTCACCTTCGGATTTCGATATGGATTGCGGCAGCGTAACGCTGATAGACAGCGACAATGATGGCAATATAGATTTGCTTATTATAGAGTGTTATGAGGACTATGTGATAAGCTACACGGACCGATCCTGCGAAAAGATATACGGGAAGTATAACGCAACTCCGATTGATTTGGAGGATTATGATAATATAAGCTTTTTGTCGGATCAGGGGATGCCTATGTATTTAAACGAAATATCGGAGTGGGATGTTATATCCGTGCAAAAAAGCCGAAACGGCAAAAGCTTAAAAATGGTATATTCGTCATCAAACATTGACGGAACAATAGATTATATAAATATTGAAGATGAAAAAGCTGTTATAAGTATAAATAATAAGGAGTACTTCATAACAAAGGATTGCCGCGAAAACATGAAAAAGGATATTAAAGCGGGAAACTCCGGAGAATTTTGCCTTGATATATTCGGGAAAATTGCCGCGATAAGATTCGAAGAAACGGAGCATTTCGGGTGGCTTATAAAAACCGGCAAAAATACCCGTGATAAAAACAGAGAAGAAGCAAAAAAAATAAAAGCAAAGCTTATGACCGAAACAGGGGAGGTTGTAATTAAGGGATTTGCCGATAATATACTGTTTGACGGCGAGCGCACAAAATCCAAGGATATTGCGGAGACAGACCGCAACCAGCTGATACGCTATAAAGAGAACAAGGACGGTTTGCTTACGTATATTGATACCGAAGCAACAAATTCCGACGAAGTAAGCGGAAAAACATTGGAAAAATACTATGACGGCTGCACTCTTGACCAAAACGGAAATTTGAAGAGCAGTGAAAAACTGAAATTTAAGAGCGCCACAGGACTTTTTGATTCGCGCATAGGCATCTCTGAACGAACCGCTGTATTTGAGGTTCCGCTTAATGCTGAGTTTGCCGCAGATGATGATTACTGGTGTTTGAATAAATCATTTTTTAAAAATGACAGCTCATATAATTTTCAGGCATTCAGAATAGACAAGGAAAATATTGCAGCTGATGCCGTGGTCGTGTATAAAAAAGTTGAAGACGGGGAAAAGGTTGACACGGATTCAGCAATTACAGTTGTGGATAAAATTAAATATGTCAGTGATGAAAACGGTGATTTTTCGGCAATGCTCATCGGATTCCGCGGGAAAGCAAATGTTAAATACAGGTTTAAGGATGAATCCGTATACAACGGAATTAAATTAAAGGACTCATCCGAAAAGGTAACGCTTGAACGCGGAGACGCTGTGCAGCTGAAAATAAACCATAAGAATGAAATAGTAGGCTGCGATGTGATTTATAAAAATAATTCCGATACGCTGTATAACGGAAGCTGCATTGTCGGAGAATGGCAGGCGCTGTTTCACCTTATGCTCGGATATGCTTACGAAAGAAAAGACGACCTGTGTTATATGACAACAACAGACATTACTGACAGCGGATATGTTGACGGAACAACCGCGCTTAACAATGTGCGGCTCAGAGGATTTAAAAATTTTGATATTCTTCGCGTTGACACTGTAAACAAGTGCGTTGAAATTTCAGATATAGAGCACATTGCATCGTACAATAAGGCAGGAACCGGCGCATCGAGGATTTTGGTATACGAGCGTTATGCCGAGCCCAGACTGTGCATAATATATGAGTAATTCCGGGGAGGTTTTTGAATTGAGTTTATTGACTGAAAAGGAGATAAAGGAGCAGCTTGATTACTGTATCAAGCAAGTGGATAAGGGAATAGGGCGTTATCGTTACGGTTTTTTCCCGGCGCGCTCCTGCGCAAGCAGATACGACTGCATATATAACGGAGGCTGGACGAACGGTTTTTGGACGGCAATGGTTTTGCTTGCATATGAGATGACGGGTGATAAAAAATACAAGGCTGTTGTGCTTGACCACCTTAACAGCTACAGAGAAAGGCTTTTGAATAAATTCAGCGTGGATCATCATGATCTCGGATTTGAATATTCGCTTTCCTGCGTGTCGGCATACAAGGTTTTGGGAATTGAACTTGCCAAGGATACTGCCATTATGGCGGCGGACTTTCTCTGTGAAAGATTTGTTGAGCCGGGAGGGTATATAAAGCCGTGGAGCTCTCTTGATGACCCGGCGGAAAACAGAATTATTGTTGATACATATCTTAACCTTCCGCTCCTGTTTTGGGCAAGTGAGGTAAGCGGAAACGAAAAATATCGTAATATTGCAATAAAACACCTTGAGACCTCGGTTGATATCCTGGTGCGTGAGGACGGAAGAGCATATCACACGTTTATGATGGAGCTTAAATACGGGAATCCGATTGAACCGCGCGTTGATCAGGGCTATGCAAACGATTCTGTATGGTCGCGCGGTCAGGCATGGGTAATATACGGTCTGGCGCTTGCTTACAGCTATACGGGAGATGAAAAGCTTGCCGCTGTGCAAAAGAAAGCGGCAAACAAGTTTATTGAGCTTCTGCCGTCAGACAATATTCCCGCATGGGACATGGTTTTTACAAACCCCAAAATACTTAAGGATACCTCGGCAGCTGTGATTGCAGCCTGCGGAATGCTTGAGATGAATAAGCTTGATAAAAATCACCCTGATTGCGAAAAATGGACAAATAAGGTTCACGATATGCTTCGCGAACTTTGGGAAAATCACTGCACAAACGGGAATATTGATGATACAAGCGCTATACTTATGCACGGAACAGGAGATGTACGCAGAAATTCCGGGGTAAACGAGAGCCTTATTTACGGGGATTATTATTACATGGAAGCTCTTGTAAGGCTGATGAAGCCCGATTGGGTAAGATACTGGTAAGGAGGGGTCATATGGAGCTTTTAACACTTGAAAAAGAACGCAGCAGGCTTTCAAATATATTATACGCCGAAAAAAATGCGCAAAAGTATATGCGCCGGGTTCGTATTCATGATTATATACCCGGACAGGCAGTTTATAATCTGGGAGAATATCCCGCAAGGTTTTCAATAAAACCGACGGAATACGACTATAACAGAATTAAAGAGCTCTCGGAAATGGGCGTTGGCTTAATTCAGCTTCACGAGGAATGGAATGATGCCATAAGGGTGCTCGGTGCGGATAAATTCACCTCACACGATGAAAGCGGCTTAAGGGAATTTATTGATTTATGCCATAAGTTCAATATTAAAATAATTCCGTATTTTTCATCGGGATTTTTTGATGAACGTGATCCTGATTTTAAAGAAAGCTTTACGCGCGGCAAATACTCGCTTAACTCTATGTATTACAGGTATCGTATGTGTGACGCAGGCTCTGCCGAATGGACAAATTATCTTACGCGGAAGGTTTCAAAAATTCTTGAGGAT